>NZ_JAQNCQ010000362.1:0-12298 GCF_028368005.1 Geitlerinema sp. CS-897
CGTCAACGCCCTTAAAGGGGTATCGAGTCGCCGATACGGACAAGCTGGGTTGCCCAAGCCCTACCAAAAAGATGCCTTGTGGAGTCCGAGTTATTTCGCGTCGTCCCTAGGCGGCGCACCTCTTGAGATTCTCAGGCAATACATCGAGAACCAAGAAAAGCCGTCCTAGAAGGACGGGGTTTTAGACCCAAAATTTTCGATAATTGAGAATTTCTTACCTTCTCCCCCACTCCCTTGCTACCCCTATCCCGGTTGGGGGCGGTGCGTGACGCGGTAACATCCCATTGACCTGACTTCGACACCATTTTCTACCCGCGTCACAGCACCCTACCGTTATCAATTATCAATTCCTTCGCCATGACTTCAAACAAACTGCGATCGCCGAAATTGCTCAACCACTCCCCTGCCAATCTCTCGATCCGTCTGATGTGGGTGGGGGTCGGCATTACCGCCGTTTTTATCCTCATCGCTGGTTTGGCTCCACTGTTTCAGGCGTGGGGATGGATTCAAAGTCCGACTGAACTGTTAAGCAATCCCATCCATCATCCCCCTTCCGCCGAACATTGGTTCGGAACGACGCGACAAGGCTACGATGTCTTTTCCCGTACCCTGTTCGGCAGTCAGGCGGCGTTGAAAGTGGTGGTTCTCGCCACGTTGATGAGTCTTCTCATCGGCGTTCCCTTGGGGTTAGCAAGTGGCTATTTAGGCGGAACCCTCGATCGCCTGCTGTTATTTTTAATGGACGCCATTTATACGCTTCCGGGGCTGCTGCTGTCGATTACCCTGGCGTTTGTCGTCGGACGCGGTCTCGTCAACGCGGCGATCGCTCTCAGTATCGCCTACATTCCCCAGTATTACCGCATTGTCCGCAACCACACCGTCAGCATCAAAACCGAACTCTACGTTGAAGCCGCTCAAGCCATGGGAGCCTCGACTTGGCACGTTTTATCTCGCTATCTCTTCGCCAACGCCATCCAAAGCGTTCCCGTGTTGTTTACCCTCAACGCCGCCGACGCCATTTTGATTTTGGGAAGTTTGGGATTTTTGGGGTTGGGACTTCCCGAAACTACGCCTGAATGGGGAAACGATTTGCGACAAGCTCTCGAAGCCTTACCGACGGGGATTTGGTGGACGGCGTTTTTCCCCGGTATGACGATGACGCTGATGGTGGTGGGTTTATCGATGTTGGGGGAAGGTCTCAACGAATTCGTCAACCCCAAGCTTCGACAAAACCGTTAGTCGAGCGGTGTCGGGGTTCGCAATCTTGGCGAAACTGGGTTTGAGTTGTTTGAGTCGGTGGCAAATTTCGAGAAACTCCGTTTCGATGAGATGGTGATTTTCCGCAGTTAAGGGGGGAACGTGGACGAACAGTCCCACCGTCGGGAGGTGGTGCGATCGAATTTCCGATAAAAGGCGATAGTAGAGGTCGTTACAGACGAAATCTCCGGCATCGTAACTCACGTCCGTTATCGAGAGTCCCGACACCAACGACGGTACGTCTACCGCAGTTTGACAAATCGACGACTCCTGCTTGGCTTGCACTTCTACCGTGAGGGTCGATCGCGATTCCGCCATGCCACAACAGACTATCCAGCGAGGGCGAAACCGATGCAAGCGATCGAGGACGATCGCCGAGGCAATTTGGGTATCGACGCGCAAACGACGCACCAACAAGGACGACGGCGGCAGGCGATCGAGCTGATGTAACGCCGCCAACAGTTCGTCGCTGGAGTTGGTGGTCTGCTGAGGCAACCAAGTATCGAAGGAGGTGAAGGCAAAATCATAATCCATAGCCAACGTTCGCACCACTGGCAAAACGATCGTCGATCCTTAGTATTTTCACCGATTTTTCAATTTACTTCCGCGATCGAGGCTGCAAAAATGTTAGGATTCGGTGAATTTTGCGGGTTCGACTTCGCCTTCTGACAGCACCCCGACGATGGCCTCCACGCTGCGCTCGTGCCACGCCATCATCCCATGAGGGAAGACGTTGACGCGTACCGTTTTCCCCACGGGTAAACAGCAACTTCTCGCCGGAACGATGATGAAATCCCAAGGCGTCCATATCGAGACGGTTGTGGCGCGATCGAGCAATTCCACATCTCGATTCAAATCTTCTAACAACGGACTCCCCGGACGCATATCTAAGGCTGTGGTTCTTGGAAAGCCGTAAGCCGTCCAAGTGCCGAAATGAGGCGAGGCGATCGCGACGAACCGCCGTAGGCGATCGAGTCCTCCCAATCGTTGCAAGTAGTACCGACTGACGATCCCTCCCATACTCAACCCCACCAAATCGAAGGGTTCGCCGTCGTCAAAGTGGGTTTCGATGTGGGTTTGAAGTTGTTCGGCGACTTCCGTTAAACTCAACGCCCCAAACTGATGGTACAAATCGGGAGCTGTAACGTGATATCCCAGTTTTTTCAACCGAGACGCCAGTTTGCGGAAAACCCGCGACTGTCGGAAAATGCCGTGAACTAAAACCACTCGTTTCATTGATGTTTCGGCGAGAAAGAGCAGGGAAGAGGGGGAGAAGGGTAGAGGGGGAGAGGGGGAGAAGGGGAGAGGAGGGGATGTGGTGAAGACTTTTTGAAACCCAGCTTATCGGAAAAGGATGGAGTATCAGACGGCTTGCAGTAGAAAAAATGCGGCGGCGGCGGTGCCGACGGGAACGCTGAAGTTATCGAAACCCCAGTTTGAGAAGGATTCTAATCCCGTGGCGATCGCAGCCACAATCACCGATATCCATAAAATATGTCCGATCGCACCATCAGAGGCGGACAACACGAGCGTACTGACGAGATAGCTTACACCGAACATCGTCAACGTTCCTTCGATGCTTTTTTTCATCCCGAAGATGCGATAGGGATGCTTGCCGAAATTTTGACCCACGAGGGCAGCGAGTCCGTCTCCCCACGCCATGACGAGAATGCCCAACGCCGCGTAATAGGGTTGTTGGATTTCCCAAAACCAGCCGATGAGAACGCCGATACTGACGGCGTAGAAAAAGGTACCCAAGCTGTGGCGTCCGACGCTGTTAATCCCCGGAAAAATCGGCAGCCAGTAAGAGAGTAGGGCGATCGCTCCGGCAACGATAGCAGCTCCAACCCCCACCCACGCGGGAATTCCGAAAATCCAGGCCAGTAAAATCACGTTTCCCGTCCCGATGTGAACGATTTTTCGGGTGACTTCCGAGGTGGTGTGTTTGAACTGGTAGAGGCTTTCGGCGACGGTGAGAACTAGCCCCAACCAGCCTAAGACGAGTCCTCCTGAGAGCCAAAGGGGAATGCTGAGTTCGGAAAAGCCGATATCTGCTGCCATTACTGCTATCAATTTTGCGATCGCGCCGTGTCAATATTGTTAATGTAGACGATCGCGAGTCGCCCCCCAACTCGATCTCAATGATTAATCAAGTCTTCAAAGCGTTGTTTCTGGCTCTAATTCGAGCCTATCGCCTGTTAATCTCCCCGTGGACGATGCCGTCGTGTCGGTTTCGTCCCACCTGTTCTCAATACGCGATCGAGGCGATCGAACGGTTTGGGGCGTGGCGTGGTGGTTGGCTGGCAGTGCGTCGCGTGTTACGCTGTCATCCCTTCCACCCCGGCGGCTACGATCCCGTCCCCCCCCTCGACGGCGACGAATCCTGTCAGCATTAAGCGAGTCTGGGTTTCAGCCTCCGCTCTTCTCTCCCTCTCTCTCTCCCAGAACCGAACCCATCTCGGAAAAAACGTTTCCTTGTCAGGTTTGTCAACGTGAGACGTTCCGTTACAACTTGTAACTGTGCTAAGTTTTATGACGAACCGCACAGAGGAGAACGTCTATGGATTCGCTAATTCCCGAGTCGATTAAGCCCTGGTTGAATTTCGGGCATCCGCTATTGATGTGGGTACTGCTCGGTCTAGCACTTTATGCGGGCTACACGGGGATGAAAGTTCGCAAAACCCGGTCGGCAACGGGTGAAGAAAAGAAAGAATTGGTACAAGGGCAATTTCGCACCAAACACTTTCAAATCGGCTCGTTGCTGTTAGCTGGGATGGTACTCGGAACCATCGGTGGTATGTCAGTGACATACATTAACAACGGCAAATTGTTCGTCGGCCCTCACCTGATCGTCGGGTTAGGAATGACTGGATTAATTGCTGTTTCTGCTTCTCTCGCACCCGTCATGCAAAAAGGCAAAGACTGGGCGCGATATACGCACATTGCCGCGAATACTCTCCTGGTTGGCTTGTTTGCGTGGCAAGCTGTCACGGGAATGGACATTGTCAAACGCATTCTCGACAACTTTTAGCGCACGAAGTCGAACGCAACATCTAATAAGGGTAAAGAGAGCGATCGGGACGAAACAGCCCCAGCGATACTTTACTGTAAATTAGGATTAGAACTGACAATTGGGATAAGTTGAGAACGATTGTAAGTCGTCAGATCGAACCGTTACGATCGCAATTTGGAACGAAACAAGAAAGCCCGACTTTGTTAGAAAAGTCGGGCTTTTTACGGTCAACCCAAATCAAACTCAATTCCGATCGAGCTAACTGGCGGCGGCTTCTACAACAGGCGTACAGTAAAAGCTCGTGCGAACTTTGCGGAGTTTTCGATAGGTTTTGAGGGCGTCTTGACCGAGTGTAGCGTGAAAGTCCTCTTGAACTTTATGGGTCAGACGACGGGATACTTGTTTGACGATTTCAGCGATTAAGCGATCGCCGGTTTTTTGGATTAAAGCTGGAGACAACGCCAAGATAAATTTCGGAAAGCCAACCCCTACAGCGAGGTCGAGTTGCCACTCAACACGGGTAATCTCGCGATCGTGGGGGTTTTGGGGATCGCGGGGAACGCTCGAGAGGATTTGACGAGCTTTAAATTCGACTTCGTAACCGGGCGCCGTGTAATCGGGAATGGGGATGGTTTCGATGTCGTAAATGCGATCGTGTTGGGGAACGAGTTCCAAGCCGATCTTCGGTTCGACGTGATAGCCTAAAGCACCAAAGCGTCCGATGGTGAGCGCGTAACCGTTGCGTCCGAGCGCGTTGACTTGCATCGGTGCAGCACAGCGACGAAACCAACCCTGGTGAGCGTCTAAATAATTGGCGACGGTGTCGGCGTCGGCGTACATTTCCATAACCCCAGTAAACTGGCTGCGGAACCAGAACAGGCGATCGCTCTCGAGTGAAACTGTAGCTGCATCCCCGACATCGAGGGCGGTAGCAGTAAGACTGCCAAATTGCTGCTCGTTAATAGACGACTGCATAGTCGATGCTTCCTTGCGTGCTGAGTTGGCGTACCTAGACTTTAGAATAAGTCCCTCCTATTTCTAGGTTACTCGCTCGATCGAGCGATGCAATGAGTGTATTCTCGGAAATTTTAGCAAATGGAGTTGCCGAGCCTCCGTACCTGCACCGCACTCGCGATACTGGTTTCACAGCAGTTTATCGAACTCGTAAATCCACAATAAAACCGTCAAGTTGTCAACCGAGCGATCGCGCGAATTTCTGTAAAGAAAACTACAGCAATCTCGAGTTTTTTAAAGACTCGATGAAGAACTTCAACTCGCCGGTTCCGCAATTTTAGCAACGCGATCGCACCCGAGATCGCCCCGGTCGGTCCGAGCAACAAGTGACGAAAATCGCAGTAAAATGACGACGTGAGGTCATTTCGCCCGACGAACCCATGAAAGCATTTGTCGCAGGAGCCACCGGAGAAACCGGACGCCGCATCGTAGCCGAACTCGTCCAGCGAGACGTTCCCGTTCGCGCCCTCGTCCGCAACCTCGAACGCGCTCGAGACCTTCTCCCTCCCCAAGCCGAACTCGTCACGGGAGACGTTCTCCAACCCGACACCCTCCCCGACGCTATCGGCGACAGCACGGTAGTTTTCTGTGCCACCGGTGCCAAACCGAGTCTCGATCCTACCAGTCCCTACAAAGTCGATAACGAAGGAACGAAACACCTCGTCGATGCGTCCCGAGACCAAGGCATTCAACAGTTCGTTCTCGTCAGTTCCCTGTGCGTGTCCCAGTTTTTCCATCCCCTCAACCTGTTCTGGCTGGTGTTGTACTGGAAAAAACAAGCCGAAGAATACCTGCAAAAAAGCGGTTTGACGTATACGATCGTGCGTCCGGGGGGATTGAAAAACGAAGACAGTTCCGCCCCGATCGTCATGCGATCGGCCGACAGTCTGTTCGATGGGAGCATTCCTCGCTCGAAAGTCGCTCGCGTCTGTGTCGAAGCAGTGTTTTGTCCCGACGCTCGCAATAAAATTGTCGAGATCGTCGCCAAGGCCGACGCCCCGAAAACTGAAATCGCACAACTGTTCGCAGGCGTTGGCTGACGTCTCAAATCAGGGAGAAACAACCGTGTTGGTCAATCGATTCGTACCGTGGAGTCTCGCGACCCTCATCGCGGCCGGAACCGTCAACTCGACGATCTCGACGGCGATCGACCCACCTCGTATCCTCGCCATTACCGAACGCCTCGACCTTCCACTCCAACGGGAGCCGGGAGAGTCTTACGTTCAAATGTTACAACGGGCTGAAGACCTCGCTCAACGGGAGGTTCAACGACTGTTCGACACTGACATCGTTGTCAGTGACGTATCGGTCGTCGTCATGGGGGAAAATAACGGTCTCGTCGCGCCCCTGCTCTCGATCGACGTGCGCCGCGATCGCTGGCGACAAGACCCAGACGTCACCCGTTGGGCGCGATACTATCCCAACACGCGCGACCTCCTCGGTTTCAACACCATCCCCGCCGAACCGCCGCCGGGCGAGGAGCCGGTTCTCGGTACCGGAGACGTACAGGTCACGTTACGCTGGGACACCACCGACGATCTCGATCTCGCCGTCACCGATCCCGAGGGGAACACGGCATTTTTTGCCAATCCCTCGGTAGCTTCGGGGGGACAGCTCGACGTAGACTCGAACGCCGGATGTATGGATTCCACCTCGAACCCGGTCGAAAACGTCTTTTGGCCGACTGGGGGCGCTCCAGAGGGGGAATATGTGGTGTCGGTGACACTGTTTATCCGCTGCGCGGCGTCTTCGGAACCGATTTCGTTTGAGCTGACGATTTTGACTCAGGGGGAAACGCGCACGGAAACGGGAACGGTGAGCGATGCCGAACCCACAATTACGTTCCCGTTTTCGCTGCCATAGATCGGGTTGGCACTGTAGGACAACTGCTATTAAAGGCTAATCACACTAAATGTAGGGGCGCGGTGGGCGTTGCCCACGCTACGATTGGGGTCAAGGCGTCAGCCAAATCGCCCTTCCACGTAATCGCGGGTGCTGGAGTTCGCCGCGCAGGTAAAGATCTGCACGGTCGGCCCGAATTCGACCAGTCGTCCGATGCGGCTTTCGTCCGTGTTGAAAAATGCAGTGTAGTCCGAGACTCGAGACGCTTGCTGCATATTGTGAGTCACGATGACGATGGTATATCGCGATCGCAACTGTCGCAGCAACTCCTCGATTTTCATCGTTGAAATCGGATCGAGAGCCGAACAGGGTTCGTCCATTAACAGCACTTCCGGCTCGATCGCTAACGCTCGAGCGATACAGAGTCGCTGCTGTTGTCCTCCCGACAGCCCCAACGCCGATTTTTTCAAATCTTCTTTGACTTCGTCCCACAACACCGCTCGACGCAGGGCAGACTCGACGATTTCGTCGAGGTGAACTCGCGACCGGCCCAACCGCCGCACGCCGTAAGCGACGTTGTCGTAAATACTAATGGGGAAGGGATTCGGACGTTGAAACACCATCCCAATATGGCGGCGCAGTCGGTTGACGTTGACGCGGCGATCGTAGATATCTTGTCCGAAAAAGCGCACCGACCCCGCAACGTTGACGTTCCCTTCAATTTCGCCGATGCGGTTGAGGGCTTTGAGAAAGGTCGATTTCCCACATCCCGAGGAGCCGATAACTGCCGTGATGTGGTGTTGGTAAATGTCGATCGAAATGTCTTCGAGGACTTTTCGGCGACCGTAATGAAAGTGTAAGTTCTGCACTTCGATCGCCGTCGAGGGAGGCGGCTCGGACAATTCTATCGAAACGTCGCGTATTTCCGGTTCTAGGGTGCGATCGTAGGGAGTTCGTTCTTCAGATGCCATCGTCAGCGTGTGAATTCAGACGTATTACTTCAAATGCTTGCGCGTAACTTGTCGCGAAATGGTGTTCACGAGCAACACGATCGCCAACAATACGAACGCCGCCGTCCAAGCCAGAGCGTTCTGCTCGCGATAGGGTGAATCGGCGTAGTTGAAAATCAACACTGACAACGAAGGCGTGGGACTCAACAGCCCTTGCGGCCAGTTTTGACTCGACAACGCAGTAAAAATCAGTGGGGCTGTTTCTCCAGCCGCTCGGGAAACGGCCAGAAGAACCCCCGTGACGATCGCGGGCAGTGCGTTGGGAATCACCGCGCGAAAAGTGGTACTAAAGCGCCCTTCTCCCAATCCCGCCGACGCGAGACGGTAGGTATCGGGAACGAGTTTGAGGGCTTCCTCGGTGGTGAGCGTCACGATGGGTAGCATAATGACCCCTAACGCAAACCCACCGGCTAGGGCAGAAAACTGTTTCGTCGCTAAAACGATGGTGGCGTAGGCGAACACCCCCACCACGATCGAAGGGACGCTGCTGAGAATTTTGACCGCAAAACGAATCCCGTTGGCGATCGCCGTTCCTCCGGCAAATTCCGAGAGAAAAATTCCCGTCATCACCCCAAACGGCACGCTAACAGAAGCCCCGACACCCACCATCATCATCGTGCCGAGAATGGCGTTGGCGAAGCCGTTCGGCTGGTCTTCCATCCCCACCGGCGCCGGAAGCGAAACCAACACCTCTAGGCTTAAATGCTGCAATCCCTGACTGACGATCTGCCAAAATATGGCGAACAAGGGCAGTAGTGCGACGACGGTTAATCCCAGAGCGATCGCGGTCGTTCCGTATTCAAACAACCGACGCGGTAGCGATAGCGGCTGTTGTAAGTCGAGATCGGGGAGTTCCCGGTCGGATAATTCCAGGTCTGTACGGTCGAAATGAGTCATCGTTTCAACAGTTATCGAACGATCGCCCGGCGACTGACCCACTGCACCAACACCACGGCGATGACGTTGACGACGAGCGTTAAGCCAAACAAAATCAACGCTAAATACATCAACGCGCCGATGTGAATCGGTTTGAGTGCCTCGGCGAACTGGTTGGCTAAAATTGCAGGGATCGTGTATCCCGAATCGAGCAGCGACGGACTGATGCGGACGGCGTTTCCAATCACCATCGTCACGGCCATCGTTTCCCCCAAGGCACGACCCAACGCCAGGACGATCGCGCCGATGATGCCCGCACTCCCGGCAGGGAGTAACGTTCGGACGATCGTTTCCCAGCGTGTCGCCCCGAGCGATCGCGAGGCGCTTCGCAATTCTGGGGGAATCGCCAACAGAACATCTCTCGAAATTGCCGCGATCGTCGGCAAAATCATGATGGCTAATAACACTCCCGCCGCCAACAGTCCCGGTCCGAAGGGTTCGCTCCCAAATAGGGGAATCCAACCCAGGGTTGCGTGCAACCACCGCTGTAGCGGCATCAGAAAGGGGACGAGGACGAAAATGCCCCACAGTCCGATGATGACGCTGGGAATGGCGGCGATCAGTTCGATGAGAAAGGCTACGGGCGATCGCACCCATTGAGGCAGAATGGTTTCGCTGGTCACGATCGCCACGGCCAAACCGAAAGGAACCGCCAGCAACAGCGCGATCGCAGAGGTGACGAGGGTTCCGTACACGAAGGGCAGCGCCCCGAATACTTCCCGCGTCGAACTCCACTCCCGGCCCCATAAAAATTCCAGTCCGAATTCTGCGATCGCCGGTCGTGCGTCTTGGTAAACGACGCGAGCGATCCAAAAGAGCGTTCCGGCGCTCAGGAGAGCGCAACCCCAGGCGAGAAGGACGAAGGCCGTTTCGAGCCAACGGGTTTTGCCGTCAGGTTGAGTGAGATCGAGGGGACGAGAGAGGGTTTCGGAGGTAGGCGATCGACTCGGTATCATCTTCTTGATTGAAACGGTTGAGGGACACCTCGTTGGAGAGATGTCCCCGAAAGCCCCATGAAATCTCAAATTCCATCGAGGGGAACGACCGCGATTTAGCGGCTCGCCGTCGCGTTAATGCCGTTGGTTACAGCAGAGATCGCGGCTTGCGCGACCGAACCGGGAATGCGGGTGTATTGCAGTTCGCCGTTGATGTCTTGGCCGTCGTTTAAAATCCACTGGACGATGGTTTGGATGGCTGCGGCTTTTTCGGCGTCCTCGTAGTTTTCCTTGAGCATCAACCAAGTCACACCGACGATGGGGTAGCCTTCGCTGGGATCTTCTAAGCCTTGAGGAATGAAGCGATTGTTCGCCGTGGAAAATTCCATGTTTTCTAACGCGCGATCGGCGTTGGCCACGGGAATCGGCGCGACGAACTCACCGGAGGCGTTTTCGAGGAGAGCGTACTGCATATTGTTTTCAGCGGCGTAGCTGGCTTGAACGTAACCGACCGCACCTTCGTTTTGTTGGACGAGTGCGGCGACGCCGGAGTTACCGCGACCCCCTTGGACGTTCGCTGCCGAAGGCCACTCGTCGGGACTCTTCGTCGCGACGAAGTCACCGCTCAACGCGGCCAGGTGGCGGGTAAAGATAAAGGTGGTGCCGCTACCGTCGGCGCGAACGCTAACCCGAATCGGTTTGTCGGGGAGGCTGACGCCGGGATTTGCTGCGGCTAACGCGGGGTCGTTCCAACGGGAAATTTCCCCAGAGAAGATTTTGGGCAATACGTCCCGCGATAGGTTCAAGTTCTCGATGCCGGGAAGGTTGTAAACCACGGCTACAGCACCGCCAGCGGTCGGAATTAAGATTAAGCCGTCTTCCATTTGAGCGATTTCTTCCTCGCTCGGTGGTGCGTCGGTGCCGCCAAAGTCGGTGGTTCCTGCGATAAACTGGCGGATTCCGCCGCCGCTACCGATCGCTTCGTAGTTGACTTGAAGGCCCGTTTGGGTTTGGATTTCGGAAAAATAGCGATCGTAGAGAGGTTTGGGGAAAGATGCCCCCGCTCCGTTGAGGGTTACGGCTTGAGCGATCGACCCGACGGACATGGCAAGCGTCGCGGCTGAAACGGTAACGACGCGACGCCAAACTGCGGTAGAAAAAATCATGTTATTTCTGTCCTCACATTCTGGAGATTCGAGCGAGTTGGGGCTGAATGTGGTTCACAATAAAGGACAGGATTTAACGGAGTGTAAGCCTAATATTAATATTAGTTTAACCAAAGGTTTGATTTGGGTTAAGTAATTTTGCGTACGTTTTTTTTGCGTACGATTATTTTGGCTCTTCTGACCTTGGTGTGTAGGGTAAATGCTTGTAGCCTTTATCTGGTAAGGGATTTCTCGATTTGAGCTGCCTTTTTATACGGTTTAGCAAAAACTCTTATACTGTAAGGGTTTCAGCGATTTCTTGCATAGTAAGTTCGGAAGAGCCATTATTTTACTGTTTTGAAAACTCGATTTTCAGTAAAATTCTGAGTTCTCGACAATTTCAGTGTTTTGGGAACCATCATTTTTTTTCGTTCTTGTCAATTCTCTAAAGAATTTGTAAATTAACCTGTAGCTCAATGTTATAAATTGCGATCGACGGCTTTTACAACCCTCAGATCGCCCTTGGTTTCTGTACCTGACTCTTTAGAAATTCAACTCCTAGAATTAAATCGCGCGATCGCCTTTCGAGAGACATCGAAAACCTCACCCCCTCTCCTATGAACTGGAAACTGTCCGAACGGGAATCCGAGCGGGAGTCTCGACCCGACGAAACCCCCCTCATCGACTGGCATCGGGTCGCGAGCGTTTGCTGGACTCCCGTTCGTAAACTCTCGAGGATTCAGACCCCAAAACCCCTCAAACAAGCCCTTCTCAGCGTTCCGAAGCCCGTGCGCTGGGCGCTCTTTCGACCATTGCTCGTTGTCGCCGTCGCCTGCCACTATTGGCTGTTAACGTTACCCTCGCCGAGCGATCGCGCCACTGAAACCCCAACCGTTGAAGACACAGAAGAGAGCCTCGAAGAAGAAGCCGTCCGCATTACGCAACTGCAAACCACGCAGCCGGAAACTCCACCCCCCGAATCTCCCCCCACCGAATCCCCCGCGATCGCACCGCCACCCGATCCCGAACCCACCACCGCAGACACGCTACCGAGCTTGCAACCCTCCCCCACGCCCACCCCAACGGCGGCTCCGACCACCATGCCAACCCCCAACCCGACTTCGACATCTGAGGAGACGCCAAATC
>NZ_JAQNCQ010000363.1:0-9259 GCF_028368005.1 Geitlerinema sp. CS-897
AAACTTCATAATTTTGTCGAGAAATATTATTGTAACTTATAAAGTGGACGAGTTAAGTCAATTCAGATTTATACCTTGAGCAAGACGGCTTCTTGTTCATTTTCCACCCCCAGCTTTTGATAACTTTTTCAGCAAACCCGATTTACTCTGCTGTCAGTTACAACTGACCATCGCCCAGGGAGAAAACGAGACGCGGGGATTTGTGAGTTTGCGCGATCGCCTGCGATCGATTCTCGACGGACTGACGGACAAAGCCAACATCAACCCAGTTCGCGAACAGCTCGATCGCATTGAGGACGCCCGAGAGGAATCTTGGTGGATAAACGTCACTCCGACGATGTTGGAAGCATTGCGGCGACATCTGCGCGATTTGGTTCGGTTTGTCGATCGCGATCTCCAGAACCTCGTCTATACCAATTTCAACGACGACGTGGGGGAGATCGAGGAAGTGGAAACGCCCCTGCAACCGACGGGATACAGTTTAGAGCAGTACAAGCGCAAGGTGACGGCCTTTATTCGCAACCAAGAAAACCACGTGGCGATCGCCAAACTCAAGCGCAATCTCCCCCTCACCGAAAGCGACCTCGACGCCCTCGATGCGTTACTCTCGAGTCCGGAGGCGATGATGGCGATCGAAAGCCGCGAACAGTTCGAGAGTCTCTACAAACCCGAGAAGAATTTAAAATGGTTTATCCGTGAAATTGTCGGTTTAGATCGCCAAGCTGCCCGCGCCGCCTTCGAGCAGTATCTCGACGGTTCTCGCTTTAACGCCAATCAAATTAAGTTCGTCGAAACGGTTGTTGAATGGTTGACGCAGAACGGAGCGATCGATCCGGGTTAACTATACGAACCGCCGTTTTCCAATTTGGCAGCGGACGGGGTAGACGGGCTGTTTGGGGAAGCGGATGCAGACGACCTGTTTGCGATCGTCGAGTCGATTAACGGGGCGATCGATGCGTACAGCGACATTGCTTAAAAAAACAATTCGCCTCACCCCAAATCCCTAAATTCGTCCAACGCTTCCAATAACTGGGCTTCCGCCTCTTCCGTCAGGTGGCGCCTCAAATGTGTTGTGCGTTTTGCAGGATTCGGAAAGCGTCTAAAGTGCGATCGCTCCCCTTGAGGAAATTCTCAAAATTCCAACAATCCCCAAAAAAACCCCGTAGAGTCCCGATCTCAAAAGACTTTACGGGGTGAATTGTTTTGAGGTTTCGAGCTTTGAAGAAGTGGGGAACGAGTCATGAGGAGAATTTCTCCCCCTCTACCTTGCTTCAGAAACTCCCCCTCTGAAACTAGGCGTCGTAATAGAGCATGAACTCAAACGGATGCGGACGCAGACGAATCGGGTTGACTTCGTTATCGAGTTTGTACGTGATGTAATTGTCGATGAAGTCTTCCGTGAACACGCCGCCTTCGGTGAGGAACTTGTGATCGTTGGCTAACGCGCTCAGCGCACCTTCGAGAGAACCCGGCGTAGACGGAATCTTGCTCAGTTCTTCGGGGCTGAGTTCGTAGATATCCACGTCGAGGGGTTCGCCGGGGTGGATTTTGTTTTTGATGCCGTCGATACCTGCCATCAGCATCGCAGAGAAGCCGAGGTAGGGGTTGGAGGTGGCATCGGGGCAACGGAACTCGATACGTTTGGCTTTGGGATTGCTGCCGGTAATGGGAATCCGAATCGACGCCGAACGGTTGCCTTGAGAGTAAGCCAAGTTCACCGGGGCTTCAAAACCGGGAACCAGACGTTTGTAGGAGTTCAGTGCGGGGTTGGTAAACGCCAACACAGACGGCGCGTGTTTCAGCAAGCCGCCGATGAAGTACAACGCCAAATCGCTGAGATCGGCGTAGTTGTTGCCGAAGAACAGCGGTTGTCCGTCTTTCCAGATGGACATATGAGTGTGCATCCCGCTGCCGTTGTCGTTGAAGACGGGTTTGGGCATGAACGTCGCCGTTTTGCCGTATTTGCGAGCGACATTTTTAATGACGTACTTGTAAGTCAGCGTGTTGTCGGCAGCTTGGATGAGTTCGGCAAAGCGCATCCCCAGTTCGCACTGTCCGGCGGTGCCGACTTCGTGGTGGTGTTTTTCGATGGGAACGCCGCATTCGGCCATCGTCAGCAGCATTTCGCTACGGAGGTTTTGCAACGTGTCAGACGGACCGACGGGGAAGTAACCGCGTTTGTAGCCGGTTTTGAAGCCGAGGTTGCCGCCTTCTTCGATGCGACCGGAGTTCCACAGACCTTCGCTCGAATCGACGTGGTAGTACCCTTCGTGTTCGTTTTGGTCGTAACGAATATCGTCGAACACGAAAAATTCCGGTTCCGGTCCGCAGTAGACGGTATCGCCGATTCCAGTAGATTTGAGGTATTCGAGGGCTTTCCCGGCCACCGAGCGCGGATCGCGCTCGTACCATTCGCCCGTTCTCGGCTCTTTAATGGCACAGAGCATACTTAGGGTTGGCACTTCCATGAACGGATCGATCCAGGC
This sequence comes from Geitlerinema sp. CS-897, assembly GCF_028368005.1. Lineage (NCBI taxonomy): Bacteria > Bacillati > Cyanobacteriota > Cyanophyceae > Geitlerinematales > Geitlerinemataceae > Geitlerinema > Geitlerinema sp. CS-897. The sequence continues at coordinate 2,487 of NZ_JAQNCQ010000363.1, forward strand.
CGTGGTGGCATCTGGAACCATTGCCATGTCGGAGGCGTTGATGGCTTTCCAACCCCGGATACTCGAACCGTCGAAGGCAACCCCCTCGGTAAAGGATTCTTCTTCGATCAAGCTGCGATGAAACGTGCAATGCTGCCAAATTCCGAACAAATCGACAAATTTTAAGTCGATGAGTTCGATATTTTCGTCTTGAATCATTTTCAAGACGTCTTGTGGCGTTTGAGGCATCTCTTATACTTCTCCCTAACTAATCCATGTAATGCGGGGCGGCCGGGGTTGTTTCTCCAGACGGTACGTGTTGCACGCACGCGACGGCTCTGCCTAACGAATACCTGACTCATCGTAGAGACAGGCGTTGTAAGAATTTGTAACTTTTTATACCAATTAAGCGTAAAAAATGATAAAGATTACAATACTGCTGTTGTGCTTGCCGCTGCTGTACCTGTAGGCAAACCGCAGATTCCGCAGGATTGAGATGAGAAAGAGCGGCAACTCCTGGGTATAAACTATTGTTGAGTTTCCAAAAGTGCGCGTCACAATTGGAAAATAATAGATCGAACGAGATCCAGATTTAGAAGAAGAGGACTTTCATGCAGGACGCGATTACAACGCTGATTAAAAATTACGATTCGACCGGACGTTACTTCGATCGCGATGCGATCGACCGCCTGAAGTCTTATTTTGAGACGGGTACGGCACGGGTGCAAGCGGCGGCTGCCATTAACGGACAAGCGGCGGAGATCGTCAAGGAAGCGGGATCTCGCTTGTTTGCCGAACAGCCGGAACTGATTCGTCCCGGTGGAAGCGGCTACACGACTCGTCGCTATGCTGCCTGTTTGCGGGATATGGACTACTATCTCCGCTATGCTACCTATGCTTGGGTCGCTGGGGATACGGACGTTCTCGACGAGCGGGTACTGGCCGGTTTGAGAGAAACTTATAATTCTCTCAACGTGGCGATCGGACCGACTGTCATCGGCATCGGCATTCTCAAAGAGATCGTGCAGGCGAAAGCGTCTGAAGCTGGCATCGAAGATACGTCGTTTATTGACGAACCGTTCGATCGCATGATTAGCGTGTTGGGCGAAAAAGATATTTAAGAGCTTTCTCAAGCAGTTGGCGGTTGTGGTTATCGCACCGCCAACTTTTTTATGCAGTTCGGACGACCGAAGTTATCTTTGAATTGAGTCGAGTTCGTTACTTAAGGCTACCCAATCTTTAACGCTTAACCGTTCGGCTCGAATTTCGGGTTCTAGGTTTTGTTTCTCTAAAAATTCCATTAAGCGATCGCGATCGACCAAACTTTTTAAGTTATTTCGTAACATTTTTCGTTTGTTTGCAAATCCTACTTTCACTAAGGTTGACAGCCATTTGGGATTTTCAGCCGGAGTCGAAATGTTCCGTGGTGTAAGTTTGACCACGGCAGATTCTACTTTTGGCGGTGGGTAGAAGGCTTTTCGGGGAACGGAACAGACAATTTCGCAGTCGGCGAGGTACTGCACCCGCACTGACAGCGCACCGAAGGCTTTTGAACCGGGTTTCGCACAGAGGCGATCGCCGACTTCTTTTTGTACTAGCAAGACGATCGAGTCGTAAGGGTTCGGATTGGGTTTGGCAATTTTTCCGAGGAGTTTTTCTAAAATCGGGCCGGTGATATTGTAAGGAATATTAGCGACGACCTTATTTTGATGGTGAAATATCTCGGGAGCGACGTTTAACGCCTCCGGTACATCTAAGTCTAAGAAATCTCCTTGTAATAATATAAAGTTTTCGATATCGCCGAATTTTTTGACCAGCTTTTGGCATAAATCGCGATCGAGTTCCACCGCCACCAGGGATTTCACTTCGGGAAACAGCCGCCGCGTCAACACGCCTTGTCCAGGCCCGATTTCTAATACGCGATCGCTGCTTGACAACTGGGCGGCTTCGACGATTTTATTGAGAACGGCATCGCTACGAAGCCAATGTTGAGCGAATCGCTTTCTAGGTCTCATCAATAGAACAGTTTAATACAAACGCAATCTTTAATTATTGCATGATACCGTGCTAAAAACCCGGCATTTTGAAGATGCCGGGTTTCTGGAAGCCTAAGTCAGATTTACTGAGATGCCGCCGATTTTGCCAAAATTTTCGCTTGTTCGACTAAACGCATAAACTCGGTGCGATAGCCTTCTGCATCTTCTCCTCGGGAATTGCGGGCTAAGTCTAACGTCTCTTCCCAAGTGGCATCGCCTTTGTAACTCGAATCCCGTAACAACATTCCGAATTCTGCCACCGACGCGGCGAAGCGAAAATCGTCCGAGGTGGCATCGAGGCGAATTCCTTTATCGAGAAGCGGTTGGGTAATTAACTCCGATGTGTCGCCGTCGGGTTCTTTGTACCGCAATTTCACCAACATCAACTCGTCACTGTCGGCGGCTTCGGGCGAAACTTCCGTATCTTGGTATCTCAAATCATCGACATCGGGAAGGTTGACGTCAGTTTCTGCCCCGACGGGAATCACTTCGTACAACGCCGTGACGGAATGCCCCGCCCCCAATTCTCCGGCGTCTTTGGTATCGTCGTTAAAGTCGCGATCGCTCAACAGGCGGTTTTCATAGCCGATTAATCGATACGCCAAGACTTTACTGGGGTTGAATTCCACTTGAATTTTGACATCTTTGGCGATCGTCAGCAGGGTTCCCCCGATTTCGGTGACTAACACCTTCTTGGCTTCTAGCAAACTGTCGATATAGGCGTAATTTCCGTTGCCGTGGTTCGCCATTTGTTCCATTTTGGCATCTTGTAAATTGCCCGTTCCGAAGCCTAAAACTGTTAAAAAGATGCCGTTGTCTCGCTTGTTTTCCACCAAACGCACTAACGCCCCTTCGCTGGAAACGCCGACGTTGAAATCGCCGTCGGTAGCGAGAATCACGCGGTTGTTACCGTTTTCGATAAAATTCTCTCGGGCGAGTTCGTAGGCTTTTTCGATGCCTTCTCCGCCAGCGGTGGAACCTCCGGCTTGTAATTGGTCTAAAGCATTGAGGATAGTGTCTTTTTCGCTTCCGGGGGTAGGCGGAAGAACCACACCCGCAGCCCCGGCGTAGACAACGATCGATACACTGTCGGATTCGTCGAGTTCGTTGACGAGAAGGCGAAAGGCAGATTTGAGTAAGGGGAGTTTGTCGGGTTGTTCCATGGAACCCGAAACGTCGAAGAGGAAGACGAGGTTACTCGGAGGGAGGTTTTCGGTGTCTACCTCTCGCCCTTGTAACCCGATTCTGACGAGTTTGTGGCTGCGATTCCAGGGGGCTTCGGAGACTTCGGTGGAAATGGCAAAGGGAACGTCGCCTTCGGGTTGGGGGTAATTGTAGGAAAAATAGTTAATGAGTTCTTCGATACGAACGGCGTCTTTGGGGGGGAGTTGCCCCATTTCCAAAAATCGGCGAACGTTACTGTAGGAGGCGCGATCGACATCGATCGCAAATGTCGAAAGGGGTTGCGATCGCACCAGTTGAAAGTCGTTTTCTTCAATGGGGTTGTAATCCTCCCGGTTGAAGTCTTCGGTTTCGGCGATGGGGGCTTCTGGGGCTGTTGTTCCGGCTTCTTCCGTTGCTCTATCGTAAGAGGAGAATTGCTGACGTTCGAGGGTTTCTGAGTACTCCTGTCCTCCGCAACCGACGAGACTCTGTAAGACAACGATCGCACTTAAGACGAAAATGGGTTTGAAACGGGCGGACATAATGCGTTTACCTCCAGTTGCGATCGCCTCCACGCCAACGCTAACACGGGAATTTATCAATTGTCTCGACGGTTACGGTTTGTGAAACCGCGAAAATCTCAGGGGCGATCGCCTGCGGTAAAATCGAACTCTAGACCAATTCTCTACGCGATCGAAACACCATGCCTTACATCGGAGTGCGCGGCGTCGAACATTACTATGAATGGATTCCCGACTCCTCTCCGTCTGGAAACAAACCCGTGTTGGTGTTTTTGCATGGTTGGGCGGGTTCGGCGAGATATTGGCGTTCGACGGCGGCGGCGTTGGGCGATCGCTTCGACTGTTTGCTTTACGATATGCGAGGATTCGGGCGTTCTCGGCTTCCGAAATCCGTGAGTCTCGATTACGAATTGGAAACCTACGCCGACGATTTGGCGGTGTTTTTAGACGAAATGGGACTCGATCGCGTTTCTCTCAACGCGCATTCGATGGGGGCGTCGATCGCGACGTTATTCCTCAATCGCTACCCAGAACGGATCGATCGCGCCATTCTCACCTGTAGCGGCATTTTTGAATATAACGAAAAGGAATTTACGACGTTCCACAAATTCGGAAAACTCGTCGTTCAGTTTCGTCCCAAATGGCTGGCATCGATTCCTTTAATGGATCGAATTTTTATGGCACGTTTCCTCAAACGCGAAATTCCCTCGACAGAACGTCGCGCGTTTTTGGCGGATTTCTTAATGGCAGATTACGAGGCGGCGTTGGGAACGATTTATACGTCGGTGAGTCAAAAAGCGGCTGAAACGATGCCCGGTGAATTTTCTCAGGTTCGGGTTCCAACGCTGTTGGTTTCGGGGGAATTCGACCAGATTATCCCGGCTAAAATGGGACGAGAAGCGGTTGAGAAAAACGAAAGTAAAATTATTCAATACGTGATGCTTCCCAATACGGCGCATTTTCCCATGTTGGAAGACGCCCCGAATTATTTAAAAATCGTCCGCGAATTTCTCGAGGTTTAACAGTTCGCGATCGATTACTCAGTAGGGTTTCTCAGAAAGTGGCGACTTCCCAGAGTTTTTTTTGAAAGGGCGAGATCCCCGGCATCTCCGAGATGCCAGGGATCTTATTAAGTGAAGTCAACACTCACAATGCCTAATCGTGTTTCCACAACAACCGCAACGCAATCAAGGCAAATCCCAACGCTGCAAAACCTTTGAGAAGCTGTGTCGGCAGCAGTTGCGCGACACCTTCCCCTGCGAGAACGCCCAAAAAACTCGCCAAAAGTAACGCCCCCGCAGTTCCAAAAAAGACGGCTTGAGGCGATTTAGAACTTCCGCTGAGGGCGATCGCTGCCAGTTGGCTTTTATCGCCAAGTTCGGAAATAAAAACTGCGAAAAACGTCAATCCTAGTAAGTTCAAATCCATTTGTTTTCTCGAACGTTAAAACTTAGAAGTCTTCTCAAATTCTTGCGAAACGTTAGGTGTAGATCGTTTCACCTAGCAGCAAAATGGAAATGAAAATGAGGAGAACGGCGGCGAGAGTTTCGATCGTGTCTTCCGACACGCGATTGGCTAACCAACGACCGAGGAGAACGCCGATTAAACTGGTGAGGACGAGGGCGGAACCCGCACCGAGAAACACTACCCAAGGCGATTTCGATTCCGCCGTCATTAACAATGTGGTGAGTTGGGTTTTATCCCCCATTTCAGCAAGAAAAATGGTGAAGAAGGTGGAACCGAAGACGGTCACAGCCGATCGCGGAATTCCGTTTTTCGGTGTTTCGGGGGATTGGGGGGCGTCGGTGGTGGGTTCTGGAGTGGGAGTCGAGGTTTTCACGGGTGATGGCTGCGATCGAAAACTTCAAGTGTTGTAACACTTGTTGTAATTTTACAAAGAATTGGGTAATTTGGCTTAGCGAGGGCGCAGGATGCGAGGGATTCCCACAGCACGATCGAACTTTAACCGTTCTAAGCTGCGATCGCCATAAATGTCGTCGATATGTTCCCGACAGCATTCGATGGCGAATTCGTTTAAGTCCTGGCGATCGATCCCGTAGCGACGTTCGTATTCCTCGGCGTCAACTCGACAGAATGCGGGGCGATCGTCGTAAATCCGACATTCTCGGGTTTGGCGATCGAAATTGCGACACCAACCGTCGGATTCCACGAGGCTGAGATACTGTTGGAGTTCGTCAGCGGTCAGATAATCTTCTAAATCCGGTCGTTCGTCCGGGGCGAGGTAGCAACACGCTCCACATTGTTTGATACATTGCCAGGTAGCCACGCGATCGCTCTCCTAGGGTCGAGGGTCTATATCGAGCTTAGCGGGTTTTCGCCGTCCCTGTCGCGGCGGTTCCGGGGGACGAGAGACGAAATCCTGGGAAAATCTGGGGGCGATCGTCTTATCTTTCGATTTTTTGTATAGTTTTGTAAACTTTATTAAAATCCGACGGGGCTAAGCCAGTAAGATGTTAAACGGCATTTACAGCGATTTATAATTTAGCCCTGTTTCGTCCGATTGGGAGAACTCTATGGAAGCTTTAGCATCAATTAACTGGGAACCCATTATTCAATTAACGCTGGTGGGTCTGATCGTGGTCGCTGGTCCTTTGGTGGTTTTCGTTCTCGCCTTTCGAGGCGGCGACCTCTAAAACGGTCTTTACATTTATCGTTCTGTTCCTCCACCTTGGCTCGATCGACTTGTGCGATCGAGCTTTTTCCGCTATCGGCAAGACAAACTATAAAATGGAGGAACACTCCTTGAGTGCGATCTCCAAATCACGCAATACCAAAATTGCACTCTGAGTTCCAAGGATCTCGATCGATCGTGATGTGTATAGTCGATCGAGTTAATAAACTGAATTCTATCAAATCTGGGATTACCATTCAAAACATAAACCCAATACTCTAATTATATCATTTATCATTTATGGCTCTTCCGATTTTGTTATGCAAAAAAATACTAATTTAACCCCAATTCCGATATTTGAAATTCAAAGCCGAAATTCTGTAAAGCTTGCAGAACTTGACATAGAGCGATCGATTAATGTAGAATAAATTTAATTATTTA
>NZ_JAQNCQ010000364.1:0-29706 GCF_028368005.1 Geitlerinema sp. CS-897
CGTCAAGTCGGCGTACACCAAACTCGTATCGAGCAGGTTCGCCCCGCTCAAGTCCGCCCAGCGCAAGTTTGCCCCCCGCAAGTCCGCTTCGATCAGTTTCGCTCCGCTGAGTTTGACTTGTCGCAGTTCGGCGTTACGCAAGCTGGCACCGCTGAGATCGGCCCAGCGTAGGTTGGTGCGGCGGAAGGTTGCTTGTTCGAGGTTGGCGCCTCGCATCTGGGCGTAGCTGAGATCGACTTCGCTGAGGTTTGCACCTTGAAAGTTGGCGTGCGGGAGTTTGGCTTCTTTGAGCATCGCCCCGCTGAGGTTGGCACCCCGCAAGTCGGCGTCGCTCAAATCCGCCCGCAGCATTTCAGTGCGAATGAGGGAGGCGCGACAGAGATCGGCTCCGCTCAAGTCGGCGCGAATTAGGTTGGCCACGTTGAGATCGGCGTCTCGCAGGTTCGCCCCCCGTAGGTTGCTGCTGCTGAGTTTGGCGACGTTGAGTTTCGCCCCTTTGAGGTTCGCCCGCGCGAGGTTCGCCCCGCTGAGGTTGGCAACGCTCAAACAGGCATTTCGCAAGTTCACGCGTGGGATGTTCGCTTGGCTGAGGTTCGCTTCGCTGAGGTTGACGCCGATGAACCGTCGCACCCCCGTCGTGTATTTTCGTAAGAGTTCTTCCGCTTCCATAACGCCATCCTGATGCTTTCCCCGTTCGACAATAGCTGACACAGAGGGTCGATCCAGCCGAGGGTGGGGCAAATTGCGTTTTCCGTTTAATGCCGATCGTACACGAGAAACAACCCGATCGTGGGAAGTCGATCTCGCGCGATCGCCCTGGAAACTGGGTTGGAGAGCGTCTTGTTTTGCTGTTTTTATCCAGTCTCGGTCGCTCGGTTCGGTGACAGCCACTCGATAAAATATCCAATTAAATAGGGTTTGCTGAAAAAGACGGTGGGGTGAGGTTGGGAACGGGAAACCCCGGATCTGGGAACAGTTTGGAGAATTGGCGATCGCTTAATTTCCAGAGGTGAGAACACGATCGGGCTAGGTCTAGAGATACCTCGATATCTAAAGTCTTGCACTTTCTCGATTTCCAAAATGCGGGAACCCTTTCCTAGTCTAGTTTCTGGCTTTACTCAGTAAGCCCTAAATAAGGTTGAAGTCGATTTTATTCAAACTTGAATTAACAAAAGTTTTCGACAAAAGACTCGAATAAAAATCTAAAAAAGAATGTTTTTGATTGTTTAAATTTCTTTTTAGATATTCCGTTTTGGTTGAATGAATGGTACGTTCTTAGCTTTTTAGAACGCATTTTTCTATCACTCTACCATAATAACATCGATTTTTGATGTGTTCGATCGGGCTTGCTTTTAAAAATTAAGTAATCTTTACAAAACAGACTTTTATCTTTTTAAAACTTTAAAAAACAAGGTTGACAGCACGCGATCGCTCACGAGGGAGTCTACAGGATCGCCGTTTGCCGTTACTGTAACTGAGCGGAGGCGTTGAAAAAGCGTCGCCCCAACCCCTCGACTAAGACGATCGTAGCGACGAAGTCGGTCATGGCGATCGCGAACATGATGAGAATTTGATACGCCGCCGCCTCGAGGGGTGCGATCCCACTCAGCAGTTGTCCGGTAATAATCCCCGGTAGCGTTACCAGTCCCACCACCATCATCGAGTTAAGGATGCTAATGGTTCCGGCGCGAACGGCATCTTTACGATAGCGAGAAATGGCCTGTTTGGGAGTGGCTCCCAAACACAAATGGGTTTCGATTTCGAGGCGTTTCGATCGCACGGAACTCACGAACCGTTCCCCAGCGATCGCCGCCGCGTTCATCGCGTTTCCCATCATCATTCCCCCCAACGGAACGAGATATTGCGGGTTCGACCAAGTTTCGGGTTGACGCAACACGAACGTATTAACGTACACCAGCGTCATCGCCGTTCCGATCCCGATCGCTCCCCACACCAAAGCGAGCAAGCCGGGAATGTTTTCGTGAATGCGATTTCGGGCGACAACGGCGGCGATCGTCAACATTACCAGAAGCAACCCTGTCAACGCGAGGGGATGCTGCCAGGTAAACACCACCTGTAAAATCGAGCCGACGACCAGCAGTTGAACGATGGTGCGAACTGAGGCCAGAGCGAGCTTCCACTCTAATCCTAACTGCTGCCAGACCGACAGTCCAATGGCGATCGCGGCCATCCCCACTGCAATCCCGAGATCGACTAAATCCAGTTGAATTAACGAATTCATGGAAAATTTTGGGTCTGAAACCCCGTCCTTCTAAGACGGCTGGACATTAAGCACACCTGTCGCTGGGGTTAGAGTCATTTTATAGCAACCCTAAATCAGTTGTGTCACAAAATCGGGAACAGGAAACAGGAAATCGGATTTTTTTTGTGTTTTAATTTTTGACGACTCATTTGGAACTGCTATAGCGAAAGAATGGGGGCATCTCAACTCTGAGTAGGGTACATCCATTGAGATAGACCCCCTGAATGTCTCCATTTCCGGCGATCTACTTCTAAGCCTTCATTTCCGTATTTTTTCAGAAAATATTTAAAAAACTTTATCGAAATTTCAATATTTTTACGGATTAAAATTCTGTAAAATCACGATACTCTAAACCAAATTTTGATACCCTTAAAAAATTTGATTGTTGTACGAATTACGTACAAAATAAAATAAGCTTTGTCAAATACAGAGCCATCAGGGAGTCTGCTAAAATGTCCGATCTGTTGATTTCGGAATATATCGAGGGAAGTGGCTACAATAAAGCCCTCGAACTCTACAATCCGACAAGCGTTCTAATCGATTTAGCTTCGGGCAACTATAGCCTTGACGTTTATTTTAACGGCGATACAACACCAACTCAAACATTAAATTTAACGGGAGAGATCGCCCCTGATGATGTATTTGTTCTCGCCCATGGAAGCGCAAATCCAGCAATTTTATCAGTTGCCGATCTGACCAATGATTTCGTTATAAATTTCAACGGAAACGATACAATTGTTCTGAATAAAAATGGCAATATTCTCGATAGCTTTGGTAAAATAGGAGAAAATCCAGGTAATTCTTGGGGAAGCGGAGACACCGCCAGCCAAAATCGCACCCTTCGTCGCCAAGCTGGAATTTACAACGGTGACAGCGACGCCAGCGACAGTTTCGATCCGGCGGTGGAATGGGTGGGATTTAACGAAGACACCACCGACGGTTTGGGATTTCACGCCGCTACCATTCCCGACACGCCGCCGAGTGTGTTTGCAACGACACCGTTCAATAACGAGACGGGAGTGGCGATCGCCTCGGATTTAACGATTCAGTTTGACGAAGCCGTCACCGTTTCGGGAAATTGGTTTAGCATCGTCGGCGACAGTAGCGGAAACCACACAGCCAGTTTCAGCGGAAGCGGATCGCAATACAGCCTCGATCCCGACGACGACTTTCACCCAGGAGAAGCGGTGACGGTGACAGTCTTCGCCGCCAACATCGCCGACATCGACAGTACGCCAGATTCCCCCATCGCCGATTACAGCTTCAGTTTTGAGATCGCCACGTCGGGAGACGTTATCTTTAACGAAATTCTCGCCGATCCCGACGGCGACGCCAACGGTGACGGTGTGACGGATAGTTCCGAAGACGAATTTATTGAATTTTTAAACAATGCTGGCAGTGCGATCGATTTCTCGGGATGGGAACTGTCTGACGGTGTGGGAGTTCGTCACGTCTTCCCCCCTGGAACGATTCTCGCTGGCGGCGAGGCGATCGTGGTGTTTGGAGGGGGAACGCCGACGGGGAGTTTCGGAGATGCGATCGTTCAAACGGCGAGTACGGGTTTACTGGGGTTGAACAATTCCGGCGACACTCTCACTCTCAACGACGGAAGCCAGGATGTCGCGACATATACATATGGAAGCGAAGGCGGCGACAACCAGTCACTCACGCGATCGCCTGACGTTACGGGAGGATTCGTCAAACACGGAACTCTCGGTTCGTCGAAGTTTTCACCGGGAACCCAAACTGACGGTTCGTCGTTTCCCCTCGACGTTACGCCACCGAGTCTCGCGGCGACAACACCTCTCGACAACGCTTCGGATGTTGGAAGAAATCTCGATTTAACGATTCGCTTTGACGAAGCGGTGGTGAAAGGAACGGGTTCGATCGCCGTTCGTCGCAGTAGTGACGATGCGGTGGTGGAGGCGATCGCGGTTTCTTCCTCGCAAGTCGTCGTCAGTGGCGACACCGTAACCGTCGGTTTGGCGAATTCTCTCGATTTCTCCACGGGTTACGAGGTTCGCATCGACAATACAGCGTTTGAAGATTTGGCGGGAAACCCATTTTCGGGAATCGACGACGCCACGACTTGGAATTTTACGACGACGGCGAAACCGGGAAATTCGGGAAGTTCTGGAAATTCTGGAAATTCTGGCAATTCAGAAGAAGAGGAAAAGTCGTCATCCAAAACCGCTTCGCCTTCTGAAGACGTTCCCGAAGCGTCTCCGTCTGAAACGCCGTCGATCGCAATTCCCGAGACATCTCCGCTGTATCCCCCAGCCAACCACACAGAAAGTTACGAAGGCTGCGTGAAATTCAACATCAATGCAGTTTCTTCAGAAACGGGAAGTTTTGGAAACGATTTGATGTTTGGCGACGCGGAAGCCAACGAAATCCTCGGGGGAAGCGGTAACGATACTTTGGTGGGATGGGAAACGGGAGACGATCTCGACGGTGGCGACGGTGAAGATTGGCTGTTTGGAAATCGCGGAAACGACGATCTCGAAGGAAACCGAGGAAGCGATCGCATTTTTGCTGGGAAAGACGGCGATCGCGTTTCGGGAGGGGATGGAGACGATGCGATCGCCGGAGAGTTGGGAGACGACTGTTTGTTGGGAGAGGTTGGAAACGACGTGTTGTTGGGAAATGCGGGAAGCGATCGCATCTGGGGAGGCGACGACAGCGATAGTCTGTTTGGGGGGAAAGATAACGACGAGTTGTTTGGTGACGGAGGCGACGATTTCCTCTCGGGAGATTGGGGAGATGACACTCTAACTGGAGGGGGAGGAAGCGATCGCTTTATTCTCGGGTTTGGAAAAGAGACGATTGCAGATTTTACCGATGGTGTCGATCGCTTGGTGTTGGGAAACTCCCTAACGCTGTCACAGTTGCAAGTGTTTCAGGTAGAGACGACGACGGAGATTCAGTTGGGAGACGAGGTGGTGGCGGTGTTGCTGGGGGAAAGTGTGGATGCGATCGACGTGACGGATTTCGAGACGGGGTTTGAGATTTAGCGATCGCCGTGTTGTATCCAGGCTTGAAACTGACGAACCAAGGTGAGATAGTCCGTTTCGAGAGAGCGATCGAGAAATTCTGCAATTTGGGAAATGGGAATCGTGGGAAAAATCCCACTGCGATCGCCTTCGACGTAATCGCCGTTTTCCAATTGATAGACAACCAGACGATTTCCGTCGTATCGCCACACTTCCGCAATTCCAATTTCAGCATAAGTCGCGAGGCGATTCTTCGAGGAACTGGCGATATCGATTTCCACCGCGAGATCGGGAGGCGGATCGCGGTTGTAGTCAAAGCGTCGCAATCCCCGAATTGCGTCTAAATTGCGAACGTAGAAACACTCATCCGGTTCGACTCCCGCCAATTCCGGTTTTTTGAACGTTGTCGAACCGAAGGGTTCGATGGCGATTTCCAATTCTTCTGCGAGAGTTTCGACAAAACGTCCGATTACCTTTTTATATCGTTCGTGTTCTGGAGAAGGAACCATTAAATCCAGGGTTCCGCGATAATACGTCAAGCGAAAGCGGCGATGTTGTCCGATATCTCGCAACAAGGCTTCGTAAGTTTCCCAGGAAATTCCCGTGAGTTGGAATTTGGGAGTAGTCGGAAGTGCGATCGGGTTCATGAGGATAGTTTAAAAAACTCCGCAAAAATCAGAGCGATCGACTTAGTTTGATTTTAGCATTTCTCTCCAGATCCCCGGAATTTCCAAGCCGGGGATCTTATACAGCAATTTACTGAAATGGGTATTGCCGCGAATCATTTAATATTGCTATAGTTTGATTTTAGCATTTCTCGTTCCCAGTTTTTCGCTGAAAATACCGTCTCAAATCTTCACCTCGAAACAAGAACTCTAGCCGAATTTAAAATTTTATCGAGATGGTAAAAATTACCAGTTTATGTAACATCTTGCCAAAACTGTGCGTTCGCAAATCGTATAAGATGCTTAACGTTCGTAGTCGCGATAATAACTTCGTTATCAAAGCGTTGTAATGAAACCGCTTGTGCTGCAAGAATTACATCTGCATCTAAAGCCAAATCGGGGGCTGTCGGTTTTCCTTCACGTCGCGAATTTGCCCAAAATTCTGCTGCTTTCAGCATGATTTCTCGGGATATCGGCACATAGCCAAGACGATCGACTAGATCGTTTAGACGCTGTAATCCCTTTTGTTTGTTTGCACGTAATAGTTCTCGCCTCACTTCATAATCAGCAATTTCAGGAACAAGGACTTTGTATCTTTTAGATAACGATCTTGCCAGCCATTGTTTACATTTTTCGTTCAGTTCATTAGACTTCGGATTAGTTACATATCCTAACAGACCTGTATCTGATAAAATGAATTTCATAAATGGTTGATTGTGATGACACCGACTCAGAAATGAATCGATCGAAGCTCAAACACTATTGATTTGGTTTAAGAGTCTAAAAAATATGTCTGTTATTGTTAGTTGATTTTTTTGAATATTTTGCGATCGGAAGGACGATCTTCATCAATAGCTTTTCGCAGATACTCAAATGTTTCCTTTTGTTCTTGGATATTTTCTTCTGTATCTTCACACCACGAGTCTAGTAATTCAAGAACGCTATCGATTTGCTCTTGGCTTGGCGGTTGCATCATTAGAGATTTTAGATCGACAGGTTTGAGATCTGGGGATTGCATACTATTACCTCATCTTCATGGACTTTCTTTAGGAAACCTCGATTAATTCAAGCTTATTTATAAATATGCTCTACTATCGAGAATTAACAACGAGAGTTCAATGGTTTCAGCTATTGGCGTTTGAGCCAGAATCAATTTTTCGAGGTACTCTTTAAGTATAGCAAGTATAAATGGCTCTTCCGAACTTACTATGCAAGAAATCGCTGAAACCCTTACAGGGCAAGAGTTTTTTCTAAACTGTATAAAAAGTCTGCTCAAATCGCGAAATTCCTTGCCAGATATAGGCTACAAGCATTTACCCTACACACCAAGGTCGGAAGAGCCGTATAAATAATTCGTGAAATCCCAAAATGCCAACTCACTGTAGCAGAGGTTTCAACTCCGTTGGCTTCCCCATTTTACTGCTAACGCCTCGTTCGAGATCGCGGTGCGTCGCACTTTCGCCACCCCCTCAAAACAGATCGAAAAAAACAGGCGATCGCAACTGCAACCGCCTGCAAACATCAACCTTTGAAACAAAACTCAAGCACCCACAGCCTCTTTCGCCGCGTACAACACCTCAGCCGTAATCTTATCGATACCGCGATCGCGTGCGAATTTCTCCGTGTTGCGTTTCACCTTTCCCCGAACGAAGCCAGGAATCTTATTCAACTGCGACAACCCGTCTTTACTCCAACTCAAATCCGATTCTGCCGAAACGCTCTTCGTAATCGCTTCCTTCGTATCGTGTCCGCCGAAGATTTCCAACAGGTGATCTTCCATTCCCAGGGTAAACGAATTGTAAATCAAGTCCACCACCTGATTCGCGCCTTCGTATCCCAAAAACGGCTTGTATCCCACCGGGAAATTCTGAATGTGAATCGGTGCCGCAATCACGCCGCAGGGAATATCTAACCGCTTCCCGACGTGACGTTCCATCTGAGTACCGAAAATCGCAGCGGGTTCCAGACGCGCGATCGCATCCCCAATCGCTGCGTTATCGTCGCTAATCAGAACCTCGTCACAATACTCGCTGACTTGTTCCCGGAACCAATCGGCATCGTATTTACAATAGGTTCCCGCTAAAACCACGTGAATTCCCATCTCCCGAGACAGGATTTTCGTCATCGCCGCCGCGTGGGTGTTGTCGCCAAACACCACCGCTTTCTTACCCGTGAGGTTCTGACAGTCAATGGAACGGGAGAACCACGCCGCCTGAGAGACGAAGCGCGTTTGATTGTCGATGTATTCCTCGAAATCCACCTCAGCGCCGAGTTGGTTCAACAGTTTGCCGATTTCGCGAATACAACGCGCCGTATCCACCACACCCATCGGCGTGATATCCACCAACGGCATCTCGAACTCGGTTTTGAGGTAGTTCGCTGTCATCGTTCCCAATTCGCGGTAGGGAACGAGGTTAAACCAGGCGCGAGGCAGGTTCTTCAACTCGTGAACCGAGGCACCGTGGGGAACGACGGCGTTCACCTCGATTCCCAAATCCGCCATCAACCGCTTTAATTCTGTAGCGTCGTGTTGGTTGTGGAACCCTAACGAGGAAATCCCGAGAATATTAACCGAGGGTTTTTCGGTTTTATCCTGGGGAAGTTCGCCTTTTTTCTTGGCTTTTTCCAGATAAAAGCGCACGATCTGTTCGAGAGTGCGATCGGCGGCTTGTAACTCGTTGACGCGATAGTGGTTCACGTCGGCGAGGAGAACGTCGCAGTTGGCTTCGAGTTGAGCGCGAGAGACGAAGTTGGCGAGGTCTTCCTGTAAGATGCTGGAGGTACAAGTCGGGGTGAGAACGATGAGATCGGGACGTTCTTCGGCATCTTTGCGGGTGATGTTGTTCACCACCTTATCCTGAGAGCCTCGCGCCAACACGTTGCGATCGACGACACTGGCGGTAACCGGGGTAAAATCTCGCTCCCGTTCCAACATCGATCGCATCACGTTAAAATAGTCGTCGCCTAGCGGCGCGTGCATGATAGCGTGAACGTTTTTAAAAGAACTGGCAATCCGTAGCGTGCCAATATGTGCGGGTCCGGCATACATCCAGTAAGCCAATTTCATATAAGGATCTCCCGTTGTCGCTTCAAGAGTGCGATCGCGCCACGAAACCAAGTTTTTTCAATTCCGACGTGCGACCGATAGGGACATTGATAGAATTGAAGACGAACTCAGATTTTTGAATAGGTAAATTCGCTTATTGTCAAAGCCTAAATTACCCCGTTACCTGTCGTTCGACTGGACTCTAGCCTACGACTAAAGCAATTTATTTGTTGTCCCTTAGAGACGATTCTTAACGGTTTAGTACATTCCTTAACAAGAATCAAAAGAAAATTTGTTTAGCATATCGGCAATTTTGTCAAGCATTTTTAGGCATTTTATATATCGTTTTGTAAAAAAATAAAATTAAGTTTTCTCACCCGACCGCGTCACAGCACCCTACCACTGCTCACTGTAAAAAGCGCTCCCCCAACATAGGAGGAGCGCACAAGTTCTAGAGAGAGAGTTTAAGGACTAGCTGTTAATCGAAGGCGCTTCCGTAGCCGCCAAGTCGAGGGGGAAGTTGTGAGCGTTGCGCTCGTGCATCACTTCCATAACCAGGTTGGCGCGGTCGATCGCATCAGCCCAGGTGTTGATGACACGACCTTGACTATCGAGAACGGATTGGTTGAAGTTGAAGAAGACCGACACGAACGACTGTAGTGGTCGCTAGATGTATGAATTAGATGAATCTGTTACTACGTTAAGAGCTTTGTAACGAAATGTAAAGTTTTTTAACATTATCAATTTTTATAACTCAGTTAAGCTTCGATAATATACCGAACGGTCGTGATTGTTTTTTCGATCGCTCTTGAAGAGGCTACCGGATACGAGGAATCAAACCCCGTTGCGGCCTTCCTACAATAGAAGTCGAACAACGCTCGGGCGGATCGCTCGCTCTAGGACAAACGCGATGACAGCATGGAAAAACCCCGCGATGAAACGAGGAATCGCGTGGATTGCCGGATCGGCCGTATTAGCGGCGGTCAGCATTGGAGGATGGGTGGCCTACAGTCGCCGATCGAACTCCGCCCAAACCGTCAACGTGCGCGTGTTAACCGTCGAACGCACCGATGTCGAACGCACCGTGAACGCCAGCGGCACGGTAAAACTCGGTTCTCAGCAAACCCTGAAAGCTCCCAGCGATGCCACAGTCGTCGAATTAAGCGTGGAAATGGGCGATCGCGTGTCGTCAGGTGAAGAACTGGCGATCTTGCGGGACGACGAAGAACTCACCCAACTCGAAGAACATTTACTGAGAATTCGCCAAAAAGAACTCGAGGTGGAGGCAAAACAGCAAAACGTCGAAAATGCCTCTCGGAGTTTGGCAGCAGCACGTCAAGAGCGCGATCGCGTTTTCAGTCGAGCTAGAACCTCCGATCGCGCCAGCCTCGTCGAACACCAAAACGAAATCGAAGAAACAGCATTAACATTGGAAAACCAGCGTCAAGCAGCGATCGACGCCCGCGAAACCCTCGCCACCGAACGGGAAACCCTAGAGCGCGATCGCGACTTGTTCGATCGGGGGTTTATCGCCCTCAACCAACTCAAAGACGCTGAAAACACCGTGCGCCGTGCTGAAGCCGAACTGCGCCAAGCCGAACTGCAAGTTCGAACGACCCAACTGCGCCTCGAGAGCTTGCGCGCCAGTCTCGAAACTGTCCGACGCCAAATCGAAGACGACGCGATCGCCTCCGAAGCAGAACGCCGCGAAGCCAACGCCGCCGTCCGCAGCGCCGAAATCGCCCTGCAAGAAGCCCAGTACGAAGCTAACACCACCACCTTAGACCTACAACAGTTACAACTCGAAGCCCAAACCATCGAAGACCGCCTACAAAACCGCATCGTCTCCGCACCGATCGGCGGAAAAGTCCTCAATATCGACGTAGTACGGGGCGACGTCGTGCAAATCGGCGAAAGTCTGCTCACCCTCGGCGATCCCGATCGCGAAATCGTCGAACTGAACCTATCGACCCTCGACGCCAAAGCGGTTCGCAGCGGCCAACCGGCGCGCATTTCAGTCATCGGACCCGACGACGCCACCTTCGAGGGAGAAGTCGAACGCATCTCCTTAAGTGCCGATAGCGAAACGGTCGACAGTGGCAGTCGAGAAAGTCTAGCAGCGGTGGGGGCGATCGTGCGCCTCACCGAACCCAGCGGAACCCTCATCCCCGGTAGTCAAGTCAACGTCGAAATCGTCCTCGATCGCCAACCCGACACGATCGCCCTTGATAGCGAAGCCATCCAGCAACCAGATGCCGATCCCTTCGTCTGGCTTCTCGACGACAACAACACCGTCAGTCGCCAAAGCGTTACCCTCGGACTCGACGGCCTTACCGTCGTTGAAATCCTATCCGGCTTAGAACCCGGCGATCGCGTCGCCGTTCCCCCCATCGACCGCGAACTCGAACCGGGTATCACCGTCGAACAACAGTGAAGACAGTCACCAGTGAAAACAGTCGCCAGTCACCAGTCGCCAGTCACCAGTGAAAACAGTCACCAGTCACCAGTCACCAGTCACCAGTCACCAGTCACCAGTCACCAGTCGCCAGTCACCAGTCACCAGTGAAGATAGGGAACAGGGAACAGTTAATAGTTTCTCCCCTTCTCCCCTTCTCCCCTTCTCCCCCTCTCCCCTTCTCCCTCTCTCCCTCTCTATGGCACTCTCTCCTCTCGATTTGTTTAAACTGACCTATTTATCCTTAAAAGGAAATCCCCTGCGATCGGGGCTTACGAGTCTCGGTGTATTTATGGGGGTAACGGCAGTGAGTGCGACGTTACAGGTGGGCAATATCAGCCAAACCGTCATCGAACGACAACTCAACGAACGGGAAGCGCCCCAAGTCGGTGTCGGGTCGTCGTGGCAGCGCAACAAACCCTTTCGACGGTTGCAACTCGACGATATGGAGTACTTGCAAGAGCGATTGATTCAAGCTGAAGCCTTGAGTGCGCTGACGTGGGTGTGGTATCGCAACTCTGTCACCTACCTCGATCGCGAAGCCAACCCCGAGATTTACGCCGTCTCTCGCGATTATCTCAAAGTGTCCGGTCGCCGCATGACCGACGGTAAATTTTTCAGCCGTATCGATTTTGAAAACTATCGTCCCGTTCTCGTCATCGACGACATCGCCGTCGATCGCCTCTTTCCCGATCGCGATCCCATTGGCGAACGCGTGTATATCGATGGTCGTCCTTTTATCGTGCGCGGCGTTATCGAAACCAAACTTTTAGAGGGCGGCGAAGAAGAACCTCAAGGAACGATGTATATGCCGATTACAGTTTGGCAAGCCCTTTCGGGACGTAACATCGTCCACGGGATCGCGATTCGCGCTCGCCGCCTCGAAGATTTAGAAATCCTAGAACAGCAAGCCGTCGCCTTGTTAGAAAAACGCTATCCCGACCACAGTTTTTGGTCGTCTAACAATGTCAGCGATATTCTCGCCCAGCGGGAAACGCTCAAAACCGTATCGCGATCGCTCCTCGCCGTTGGTGGAATTGCTTTACTCGTCGGCGGTGTGGGTATTGCGAACATTACCATCGCGTCGGTAATGGAACGGACGGCTGAAATCGGCTTGCGTTTGGCCATCGGTGCAAAACCTCGAGACGTGATGTTGCAATTTGTCTTGGAAGCTACTGTGTTGAGTGTCGTAGGAGGTGTCGGTGCGATCGCTACAGTTCACTTTATTACTGTCGGCGTGAGCAATACTTTCGATTTACCTTATGAATTCGACGGGCGATCGGCGACGCTGGCGTTAGGTTCGGCGTTTGTCGTCGGTGTCGGTGCGGGATTTTTACCGGCGTTACGTGCCAGTCGCCTCGATCCGGTGAGTGCGTTACGGTCTTGAGGCGGACGACCCTGCGGTATAAAATGTCAACAAAAAAGGAGGTTGGGGACGATACATTACGCCCCCAACTTAACTGTTTAAGCGGTTATAGCTGATGTTAAATATCTCTTAAGTTTCACCGACAAACCACTAAACCTTCAGAGGTTCCGTCGTCTTTTACGATCGAATACGCATCGAATTCGCGAAATTCTAACTCACCCGTTACCGTGACGCGATCGCCGGGAGCGAGATGACTGGCAGTGTTGTCGCCACAAACTGCCCAACTGTCTACACGATAGTTGCGATCGCCCGCCTCGAGGCGAAAACCATCTTCCCAAACGCGCTCGACCGTTCCCGTTACCGTTCGATTTCTGGCAAGTTGAATGGTATTTTCGCGATCGTTCCCTCGAGCTGCGGCTACCATCTCAACACGATTGCTAAAACCTGCGATCGCTGCTCCCGGAACGACAAGTGTTGCCATCGTCAGAAGACCTAACATTCGGAACAGTTTCATCGGTGAAGTTCTCCCAATTTTTTGAAGTACACCAAAATCGGTCGATTTAGATTTGAATTTCTCTCGTATTTGAGAAATTTCGGTCGCTCGAGTTCTAAAACGTCCTAAAATTTGTTGCCGATTCAGATGCTACAGTTTCAGCAACTTGTCAGCGATCTCGGCGTTTCAGCCCTCGTTCGTTTTAAATTTAAGCTCCAAAAGTTACAAAGTCGTAAATCCTTCCGTTACATTTTTTTGACTTTTTGACGGGCTTTCAAAAAAAGATGTAAAATGACACCGATTTGACGAGTATTTTGTTGAAAAAAATAGAAAACACCCTTGAAGCGGTGCGATCGCCTGCGAGTGACACTCGCCCCCCTGATGAAAAAGTCAAATAACGGAATTATTGAATTGTTCTCGAGTCGAGATCGGAGCAAATCGCTACAATGAGAATAGGTACAGTATCAAACGTTACAGACAGGTGGTGCGTTATGACTTCCAATACGCCTTCTGCGCCCAAGTCCTCGAATCGCGTTTTACGGTTTCTCAGAAAAATTCCAGGTGTACGTCAACTCATCGATGCTTCGATCGATACCTATCGTGCTGAAGAGATTTTGCACGACCCTTCCTACAACCCCGACTGTCAAGACGAAAAAGAACGCTGAGTCAGGCAACATCAGTGTCGATCCGAGCGGCGGTTCGTTCTCTCGGTTTGTAAACAAATGTAAATCGCGTTAAGATTAATACGTTCGCTAGTTCGCAATCATAGAGTTATGAACCGCCCCCATCTTCCTGAGCCGAGCTTGCTCAAAAAGGTGCTGGAGCCACTACTCGACGACTTCCAGTATTGGTTCGATCGCTCCCGAAAACTGCTCGAAACTGAAACCATACCGTTTTTAGGCGAAGACCGACAGGCCGAACTGCTGCACCGCGTAAAGACTGCCCAAAACGAAGTCAGCTCGGCCAAACTGCTTATCGAAGCCACCGGATGTAAAGCCGGGGTCGATATGTCTGTATTGATGCCGTGGCATCGGCTGCTAACAGAATGCTGGCAAGTGTCGATGCGCTTTCGTGCCGAACGTTCGGTTGAGTTCGAGCCGCATCGCGACTAGCGATCGCTGTCGTTGAGACCGCACCTCAGAGAACTCTAAATTTCGGTTAAAATTTTAACCAAAGTGCTTTCGCATATTAACTTTTTTTAAAATCTCGATCGACGACCTAGATCGGAGGCTTTATCAATGCTACACCTACTTTACATTCTCGCTTTTACAGTGCTGGCTTTTGTGGCGGTGGGGAATCTCGTTCGCAACTTGCTCAGTTTTAGTGCCGACGCTCGAGGGATGCGATCGCCGAACCCATCGACTCCACCGCGTCCGCAGCCGACACCCCACCCAGAACTGTTAGACGAATCGGGTCGCGCGATCGAAGAACCCCTGCTCGTCATGAAATCTATCGGCATCGAAGACGCTCGCGAACAACTCGATGCACTCTATAGATCTTCTCCCGGTGTCAGTACCGGCGACGACGACGACACGCCGCCACCGAGTACCCTCGTTTAAAACATTAAAGATTTTGTATTCTCGGCGATCGAACCCCGACAGCCTTCAAGCGAGACGGTCGGGGTTTCGCGCTCTAGGCGTCGGCAGTTTAACATTGCAAGCAAGAAGTCCCCGCTTCTAATCTCCGATTGAAGCGCGGGACGACAGCGAGCATAATGGATGGTATAGTGAAGGCACTTGGCCACTTCTCCCTAAGCGAAAACCAAGTTTTATGGGCAGTGTTGCCAGAAGCTTTTTTGGCCTTCGGGACGAGGGTTTTCCGCCTATCGCCAGAATGTAAGACTCGCTATCTTTCGAGATAGAAAGCTATTCTTTGGGTAGGAAGCCGCTGTTGTAATCTTTGATTCAATAGCGGTAGTTCACTTCAAGACAGCGTAACGTTGGCGGAACTGCAACCGTTCGAGAGCCTCACGCAGATCGTCTAAGTTTTCCCGATAGCGGCGGATCGTGCGATCGGACGCACCACGCTCGAGGGCTGTAGCCAGTTGACGCTCGGCCGTTGCGATCGCTTGGCGTTGATTGTCGATCGCCACCTCGTACCGCTGCCACACTAATTGTAAATACGCCCGATGTTCCGAGGGAACGTTAAGCTCGTCCCAAGGAGACGACGGCCGATCGCCGATCGCGACGGGGTCTGGCGTCGTGGGAGTCGGAACGGACGTAACCGGTATGCGAGTTTCGGGAGTCGGTCTCGAAATGGGTTGGCGATCGATCGTCGCCGTCGGAGCGGGGGTCGCACTCGAATCGAGCAAGGCACTCAGCGGGCGATCGCTCGTCAGATAAATATGACCGAGAGTGCGTCCTTGATAGTTACGTTTAGTGAAGCGCCAACCGGGATCGAGATGAATTTTGGCAAAATCTGACGTAGCGCCGTGAGTGCGGCCGATTTCGATAGCCCCGGTTGCCTCACCCCCAAAGGGAACGGCTGTTAACACCAAATCGTTGTCTTCGCGAATCACGCGCAAACTGTATTGCGTTCCCAAATCGCGACCGTTGACTCGGACAGAAAAGCCGTTGCTGTCTGTGGCTCGTCCGCAAATCCCAGTAAAGTTGAAGTTTAACAGCAGCGGCTCGACGCGAACCGGCGCCGAACCACTTTCGCTCCAGCAGGGTCGTGCGTCGGAAACCTGCTCGATCACCACCAGTTGATGGCGCGTCGTTCCCACGGGAGCGGCTACAGCAACGAAATCTCGCTGCGAGACTTCTGTTTGTCCGAAGGTCGTCGCGCGAGCCGGAAGTGGAAATAGCGCTCCGAGGGTGGAGAGGGTGGCAGCAGCAACCGTAGCGAGGCGAACTGAGAGCGAGCGTTTCATGGCAGATGGCGTCCGTAACGTGCTTACAGCATCGATTGTGAAGCGGACGCTCTGTCTTCCGAGTAGGCGTTTGGTGACTTGTGCGATCGTCTACCGGCAACGGTGACAGTTGACGTAACGGTCGATCGCCCCTTTGCCCAGTATGGGGGAGTTTGTCGGCGATCGCCCTTTCCCCTAGGTTCCCCGTTTTGGGAGTCGATCGCGCCAGTGTCACCGTTCCTTACCGACTCAGCCGACAACGAGGGGGCAGTCGCTTCTCGGGCGATCGCGCCTCGCTCGTCTTGTTTTTTGTACGATGTCAGTACGCAACAGCCAGTAAATCCCAGATGAGACAAGGATTCCATCGATATTAAAATTGAAGGAATTTCTGTCGATCGCTATACTGAACCTAACACTATGCCCAATTCTCATGAGTCAAACCGATAAAAAAAAGCTTAGTTTTTTCCAAATCTTCAACATGAGCGTCGGCTTTTTCGGCATCCAGTTCGGGTGGGCGCTCCAAATGACGAACATGAGCGCGATCTTCGAGCATTTAGGGGCAAGAGCCGACGAAATCCCCATTCTCTGGCTTGCCGCACCCCTCACCGGACTGATCGTGCAACCCGTCGTCGGACAAATGAGCGATCGCACCTGGGGAAAACTCGGACGCAGACGACCCTACTTCCTCGTCGGCGCGATCCTCAGTTCGATCGCGCTAATTTTTATGCCCAACTCCTCAACTCTTTGGATTGCCGCCGGGAGTTTGTGGATACTCGACACGGCAAACAACGTCAGTATGCAGCCGTTTCGCGCCCTCGTCACCGACCTACTCCCCGAATCCCAACAAACCCTCGGCTTCGTCGTCCAAAGCCTGCTCACCGGACTCGGTGCGGTCGTGGCCGCCATTCTTCCCTGGACGTTAAGTCACCTATTCGACGTAACGAACGTCGGGATCGATCGCGCCATTCCGCCCAACATCGAAATCTCCTTCTACGTCGGTGCCGCCGTCTTCATGGGAACTATCCTCTGGACAGTCGCAACCACCGAAGAATATCCCCCCGATGACCCCGACGCCCTGGCCGAACAAGTTGAAGCCAGCAGTTTTCGCGAAAACTTCGACGATATGCTCGACGCCGTGCGAGAAATGCCCGAAACCATGCGCCAACTGGCCTGGGTACAATTTTTCTCCTGGCTGGGCATTTACTGCTTTTTCCTCTACTTTCCTCCAGCCGTCGCCCGTAACTTCTTCGGGGCGACCGAACAAGGCTCTCAACTGTACTCCGAAGGGATCGAATGGGCGGGGGTCTGTATCGCCGTATTCAACGCCGTCTGCGTTTTGGCGTCTTTCGTCATTCCCTACTTCGTCAACCTGACCAACCGCAAAATCGCCCACGCATTTTGTCTGTTCGCCGGTGCCACGGGGTTGATTTCCCTGTGGTTTATCGAGCGTCCCGTCCTCATTCTCGTGTCCGTTATCGGTTTGGGGATTGCCTGGGCGAGCTTGTTGTCGCTGCCCTACGCCATGGTATCCTCAGCCCTTCCTGAAGACCGTATTGGCATTTATATGGGAATTTACAACGCATTTGTCGTCTTACCCGAAATTGCCGCGTCTCTGGGGTTAGGCTGGGTGGTGAGTCACTTCTTGCACAACGATCGCCTCCTGGCAGTCGTGGCGGGTGGCGTCTCAATGCTCGTCGGTGCGATTCTCGTCCCGCAAGTGCGCGATTCTGAAGACATCGGCGACCTTTCCGAACCCGCCTCGATCGAAAATTCGTAAGCCAAGGAGCAGGGGAGAGGGGAAGAGAGGGAGAGGGGGAGAGAGGGAGATAAGAATACCCTATGGAGTCGGTGCGTGACGAGTTGGCCGGTAAGACCGGATACTTTTTTTGTCTTTAGGTCACGCACCCTACGATTGCTCTGAAAACTGTCTTCACTGGAGACTGGAGACTGGAGACTGGTGACTGAAACACTAACACTGTTCGCTGTCAAAGTGGTGAAGACTTTTTGAAGCCCAGCTTATCGAAAACAAATTCAGTATTATTCCTTCGCGATCGATTATCAATTGTTTGAAAAATGGCAAAACTCGAACTTAAAAATCTAAACAAAACCTACAACCGCAAAACGATCCCGGTTAAAGATATTAGCTTGAACGTCGAAGATGGCGAGTTTTTGACGTTGTTAGGACCGTCGGGATGTGGAAAATCGACAACGCTGCGGTTGATTGCAGGACTCGAAGAACCGACCCACGGCTCGATTTTTATTGGCGGACGAGATGTCACCGTGCTCAAACCGGGCGATCGCAACATCTCGATGGTGTTTCAAAGTTACGCCCTCTACCCCCACATGACGGTTTATGAAAATATGGCGTCGGCTCTCAGATTGAGAAAAGTCTCTTCCGAGGAAATTCAGCGACGCGTGGCCGAAGCCAGTCGTTTTTTAGATTTAAAAGAAGATTTGATGAACCGCAAACCCGGACAGCTTTCTGGGGGACAACGCCAGCGGGTCGCCTTGGGACGGGCGTTAGTGCGTCAGCCGGAAGTCTTTCTCCTCGACGAACCTCTCAGTAACTTAGATGCGTTGCTGCGGGAACGAGTTCGAGCCGAAATCAAACAACTGTTCGAGCAGCAACAAGCTCCTGTCGTGTACGTGACGCACGACCAAGTCGAGGCGATGACGCTTTCGACGAAAGTGGCGGTACTCTACGAAGGAGACGTACAACAGCTCGATCCCCCCGATCGCCTGTACTTCTCTCCAGCGAACCAATTCGTCGCGGGATTCGTCGGGAGTCCTCAAATGAACTTGATTACGTTGAGCTGTCAGGGGAACGCCGCACTGTTGGGAAATACCAAAATTCCCCTACCCTCGGGAATCGATGTCCCCCGTCACGTCGTATTAGGGGTGCGCCCGGAAGATTTGCGCTTGGCCTCCCCCGACGACGAGTTGCGAGTGTCCGGCCGCGTGTTTTTAGTCGAAAACTTGGGGATGCAAAATTTGCTGAGCGTTCGCGTGGCGGGAACGGGAGACGAAGATAACGCGATCGTGATGCGATCGCTCCTTCCGGCCGATTGTCAGTGGAACAGCGAAGACGTAGACTTTACCTTTTCCCTCGAATCCCTCCATTGGTTCGACATCGAGTCGGGCGATCGCCTCGCAGACTAAATGTTTCTACGTACGCTTTTTCATCATGGCGTCTGTAAAACTACGCAATTAAAAATCTGTGACTTTACCCTGTCTGAGCGATCGCCCTGAAGGATATGCTGATAAGGGTTACTTCGTCTACTGAAGGGTGAGACCCTTTGGTTCTTCACGACACGATAGAATGTCGTGGGGATTCCGAGAGTGTGTTGCTCGGAGTCAGACGATATCTCAGTATTTCGTCCTGCTGGGGAAGCAGATCTGTTGGATGGCTAGTCTCTTCGAACGTCTCGAAAAAGAATACGCCCGACCTTATCTCGCTTCTAAAGTCAACCTGCGATGGGGAACTACCCTAGTTCTCACGGGACTCGTTTTCGCCGGGTACTTGGGAAACTACTATAAGTTACCGCTCTTTTTTGGCGTCGATTTCCTATTTGGCAGCATTGCGGTCATCCTCGTTGCTAGTCTATACGGGTTAAAGTGGGGAACCCTCGTCGGCTTTCTCGCCAGCCTCTACACGATGCGCTTGTGGGGTCATCCCTATGCCGTCGTCACCTTTACCCTAGAAGCTTTCGTAGTAGGTTGGGGATTGCGGCGATCGTCGTTGCACCTCGTCGCCCTCGACGGTCTCTACTGGTTGCTGTTGGGAATGCCACTGACCTGGGTGTTTTATTTTCAAGTGTTGGGGCTTCCCGTCCAATCGGTCGTCCTCATCGTTCTAAAAGTTGCTATCAACGGTATTTTCAACGCCCTCGTGGCCAGCTTGCTGCTCGTCCACACACCGATCGCGCGTTGGCTGCACGGTTGGCGAGAAAAGTTGTTTCCCCTGAGACATACACTGTTTAACCTTCTGGTCGCCTTCGCACTGTTACCGGCGTTGGGGCTGATGGTGGTGGACAGCCGGGTCGTCAAACGAGACCTCGAACACTCTATTGAAAGTACTCTCCATGCCACCGCACAGCAACTCGCGGCAGAAGTTCGCATCGCCCACGATAACAGTTTTGCCGACTTGAACGTGGTGCGTCAGATGTGGGAGTTTTACGAAACACCGTTCGAGATGGCGTTTTTCTTGCTCGATCGCGGCGATCGCCCCCTGATTCGCTACCCCGCAACCGCCCAACTGCTCGATCTCGACGGAAAAAACCCTCACCACTCCCTCGATCGTAACGTCTATCACTGGCTCCCCGACGAAGATGTACCCCTGATGGTACGCTGGCGGCGATCGATCTACTACAGCCGTATGTCGGTGTCCGATCTCCCTTGGACGATCGTGGTGACCGCTTCGGCGGCTCCCTTCATCAACCAACTCGAACAACGCTACATCGGGAGTTTGGTGACGATGCTCGCGATCGCGGCGATCGCCCTCCTGTTTGCCAGCTTGCTCAGTCGCTCGACCGTGCGTCCCCTCGCCCAACTGGCCGATGTCAGTACGGGACTGTCTGAAAAGCTCAGCTACAGTTCTCCCATCGACTGGCCGCGAACCTCAGCGTGGGAGTTGGAGGCGCTCGTCGGCAACTTTCGAGCTATGTCGTTGACGCTCCAGCAGAAGTTTCGCGAAATCCAACAAGCGAACGAACTCCTCGAACAGCGAGTACGAGAACGCACGGAACGGCTCACCTCAACGAACCAAGCACTCAACGCCGAAATTCGCGAACGCCAACGCATCGAGGTCGAAATTCGCCAATCTCAGCGACGCTTATCGATGATGGTGCATCAAACTCCCCTGGCCGTCATCGAATGGAACGATCGCGGCGAGGTCACTGCCTGGAACCCTGCCGCTGAGACGATTTTTGGCTATAGTGCCAGCGAGGCGATCGGGCGTAAGGTTGCAGGACTCATCGTTCCCGAGAGTGCCAAATCTGCGGTACTGGACATCATGGATTTACTCGTACAGCAGCGAGGGGGAAACCGCAGTACCAACGAGAATTTAACGAAATCCGGACAGACGATTATTTGCGAGTGGTACAACGCACCCCTCGTCGATCTAGACGGACAGTTTGTCGGCGTGGCCTCGATGGCGTTGGACATTACCGATCGCAGGCTGGCTGAAGAAGCCCTACGGGAAAGCGAACAGCGATTTCGAGATGTTGCCGATGCTGCCGGGGAGTACGTTTGGGAAATCGATGCCAATGAAATCTATACCTTCCTCACCGATCGCGTCAAAGACGTAAAAGGGTACAATGCCTCGGAACTGCTCGGACGCAGTCCCTTTATCACGATGCCAGAAGAGGATATCGACAACATTCGCGCCATTATCGAAGCTGCCGTCAGAAATCGCACCTCGTTCAAACTGCAACACCGCGACATCACCTCGACGGGGGAAGTCGTTTGGGAAGACGTCAGTGGCGTTCCCATTTTCGACGACGACGGCCAGCTCGTCGGTTTCCGGGGAACGGGGCTGAGCATTACCGAACGCAAGCGAGCCGAGGCCGAACTGCGGGAATCCGAAGCTCGATTACGTCAAAAAGCGAACGAACTTCAAGAGACGTTGCGGGAACTCCAACACACTCAAAGCCAACTGGTACAAAGTGAAAAAATGTCCAGTCTGGGGCAATTGGTGGCAGGAGTCGCCCACGAAATTAACAACCCCGTCAATTTTATTTTCGGTAATATCGTCCACGCCGAGGAGTACGCCGAAGACTTACTCGACACGATTCGCGTCTATCAACGCAACTATCCCGATCCCACCGACGAGGTGCAAGAACAAATCGAACTGGCCGAAGTGGATTTTCTGATTGAAGATTTCCCGAAGCTCATCGATTCGATGAAAGAGGGCGCCAAACGCATTCGCGATATCGTCGCGTCGCTGCGGAATTTCTCTCGTCTCGACGAGGCAGAGTATAAATCTGCTGATTTGCACGAGGGTCTGGATAATTCGTTAGTGATTCTCCACAACCGGATTAAGGATAAGCCCAACCATCCGGCGATCGACATCGTGAAACATTACGGTCAGCTTCCTCTCGTTGAATGTTATGCCGGACAACTCAATCAAGTGTTTATGAATATTCTCGTGAACGCAGTCGATGCGTTAGAGGAACGGGATAAAAAACGCGATGCGACGGAAATTAACAAAAATCCCAGCCAAATTACCATCACAACGTTAGAAAAAGGCGATTGGGTTGAAATTCGCATTCGAGATAATGGTTGTGGAATTCCCGACAAAGTCAAGCAACAAATTTTCGATCCGTTTTTCACCACGAAACCCGTCGGACAAGGAACGGGATTGGGACTTTCGATTAGTTATAAAATCGTGGTAGACAAACATAAAGGAAAGCTTTCTTGTCGTTCGAGTCCAGATTGGGGAACGGAATTTATTATTGAAATTCCGGCTCTTCCGAACTTAAGATGCAGAATCAATCTGAAAAAATCATAGAAAGCTGACTCCTAAGCTCAAAATCTCAGAAATTACGAAATCCATAAGCTTTGCGTTTAATCAGCTTTAACTTGTTGTTTAAACCTTCCACAATACCTAGGGTAAGAGCATCTCAATCAGGCTTGACAAAATAGATAACGTCGTGTTGTTCGATCGCAGCCATAAAATCCTCCTGTGAAGTTTCAGAAAAATACGATTTTGAAGTCAAACAACGCACTAACTTTTAAGAGACAGTTGAAATTTTGTCTCTATATTGCCGTGTGAAATAACCCGCTCGAATACTGTTCGCGATCGCGCGTTAACGCCTCAGTACCTGAAACTCTCAAAACTTGTCACAGTGCGATCGCTCTCTCCTGTTATAACCACGCTTTTCAAAAAGTGGCAATACCCTCCGGCCTAAAAATAAATTGTCACTCTATAAAGCAATAACAAAGCGATCGCTTAAAATAAAGTCTATAAAATCGCGATTTTCTGTCCAAAATGCTCGTTTTAACACAACTGGTACGTCCCGAAGGGGCGATCGCTCCTGACTTTATTCTGTCTCTAACTGCCGAAGAACGAACCCGCAGCCGACATCGCTTCACCACAGATTCCGGTGACACTGTCTTCTTACGATTAACTCGGGGAACCGTCCTCCACGACGGCGACTGGCTGCAACCCGACACCCGAGACTGCTGGGTGCGCGTCGTCGCCAAACCCGAACCCGTTCTCACCGTCACCGCCGCCACACCACTCGACTTACTTCGTGCCGCTTATCATCTAGGAAACCGCCACGTTTCCCTCGAAATCGCCTCAGATTACCTGCGCCTCTCTCCCGATCCCGTATTGAAAGGAATGTTAGAACACCTCGACGTCAACGTTCGCGAAGAAATCGCCCCGTTTCAGCCAGAATCCGGGGCGTACAAACATCATCATTGAGGCGGAGATGATGGGATGAGGAGTCGTAGGGTGCCGTGACGCGGGCGCCAAAATCTCGCCGCCATCCGATTAAAGGAGAGTACCGCGTCACGCACCGCCCCCACAGGCTCCCAAATCCCACACCGTCGCAACACAAACCCCCCGTATCTCGACGATACCGGGGGTTGAACTCACGCACGAAACCGAACCGAGATCTAAGCAGGCGCTTCCTATAGAGAAATCCCTCGATTCGACAAGACTTCCTGAAGCTGGTTCTCGCGATCCTTACTCAACGACGTGCGAAGCACCTTTCCGCCGTACTGCGCCACTTCATCGAGAACCTTATCCGGCGTGACTTTCCGAACCAACAAGAACAACGCAGAACTTCCCGGTGTCATCGACTCGCCCAGGTCTTTCATGAAGTCGTCATCGACGCCAATGTCGCTGAGAGCGCCTCCAATAGCACCTCCAGCTGCACCGACAGCGGCACCGAAAAGCGGGCTGAGGAACAGAGTGCCGATGAGCAGTCCCCAGAATCCGCCACTGGCAGCTCCGGCTGCGGTGAGGTTGATGGCTTGATTGAGCTTGACTTTACCTTTTTGGTCTTTAATGACGACAGCGGCGTCTTCGAGTTCGATGAGATGCTCTTTTTGTAACTTCATCAGTGCTAGGCGCACTTCTTCAGCTTTATATTCGTCGTCGTAAGCAACTGCAATGAGATCGCTCATATTTTCTCCTGGTTACAACATCAATCTGTTTAAGGGAGGAAAAGTGTAGGGTGGGCAATGCCCACCAACCTCTACATTTAGTGGTTAACGTTGAAGTGCGTAAGTCCTACATCAATTCGGGAAAAGATAAGGAGTCGGTGCGTGACGAGTTGGCCGGTAAAACCGGATACTTTTCTTGTCTTTAGGTCACGCACCCTACGACTGGTGACTAAAACACTCTTCCCTTTTCCTTTTACCCTCTTCACTGATTTAGTACGGCCATTTCCAGTGGGTGATTTCGGGTTTGTCCATACCGTGTTCGAGGACGTAGTGCAAGTTGCTGATGATTTCGTTCTTCATCCGTTCTTTGACGTAAGCCCCCGCAGAACCCAGTTTAGGCACGCGATCGATGACATCGATAACGAGATTGAAGCGATCGATTTGGTTGCGAATCGCCAACTCCAACGGCGTGTTGATATTCCCCTGTTCTTTATAGCCGCGAACGTGAATCCGTTCTTGATTGCTGCGGCGATAGGTGAGTTTGTGAATCAACCAGGGATAGCCGTGGAAGTTGAACATGACCGGTTTGTCCGGGGTGAACAAACTATCGAAGTCTCGGTTCGAGAGTCCGTGGGGGTGTTCGCCTTCCGATTGCAAGCGGAACAAGTCCACCACGTTGATAAACCGGACTTTAATGTGGGGAAACTCTTCCCGCAGGATGGCCGTCGCCGCTAACGCTTCCATCGTGGGAATGTCGCCGCAGCAGGCCATAATCACGTCCGGTTCGTCGGGTTCTTTGCCGCAGTCGTCGTTGCTGGCCCATTCCCAAATCCCGATACCTTTGGTGCAGTGGGCGATCGCCTCGTCCATCGTCAGATACTGGAGGTGGTTTTGCTTGTCGGCGACAATGACGTTGACGTAGTTCTTACTCCGCAAGCAGTGATTGGTGACGGATAACAAACAGTTGGCGTCCGGCGGAAGATAAATCCGCGTCACCTCGGCACTTTTGTTCGTCACCAAGTCGATGAAACCGGGGTCTTGGTGGCTGAAGCCGTTGTGGTCTTGACGCCACACCACTGACGACAGCAGGATGTTCAACGACGACACCGGCGCGCGCCAGGGAACTTCGTGTTTGCAGATATCCAACCATTTGGCGTGTTGGTTGAACATCGAATCGATGACGTGGGCGAAGGCTTCGTAAGTGTGGAACAAGCCGTGTCGTCCGGTGAGTAGATAACCTTCCAACCACCCTTCTAGGGTATGTTCGCTGAGCATTTCCATCACTCGCCCGTCGGGAGATAAAAGGCTTCCGTCGGCGTCTTCGGGTAGAATTTCCCCCATCCAGGCTTTTTGAGTGACTTCGTACAGCGCCCCGAGACGGTTGGAGGCGGTTTCGTCGGGACCGAACACCCGGAAATTGGTCATATTGTTCCGCATCACGTCCCGCAGAAACTCGCCCATGATGCGGGTGTTTTCCACTTCGACCTGTCCGGGCGTCGTGACTTCGACGGCATAATCGCGGAAGTCGGGTAATTTCAGGTCTTTGCGGACTAAACCCCCGTTGGTGATGGGGTTGGCGCTCATGCGGCGATCGCCGGTCGGGGCGAGTTCCTTCAGTTCGGGGATCAGGGTTCCGTTTTCGTCGAAGAGTTCTTCGGGCTTGTAACTCTTCATCCAGGCTTCGAGTTGTTTTAAGTTCTCGGGGTTTTTGTGAACGTCTGCCAGGGGAACTTGGTGCGCTCGCCAAAACCCTTCGACTTTATGACCGTTGACTTCCGCCGGTCCCGTCCAGCCTTTGGGGGTGCGGAAAATTATCATCGGCCAGCGGGGGCGCGTCGCCACGCCGCTTTGACGGGCTTCTTGTTGAACGCGTCGGATTTCGCTGATGCACTGTTCGTACGTGGCCGCCATTTTCTGGTGCATGGTCTCGGGGTCACTTCCTTCAACGACGTAAGGGGTGTACCCGTAGCCTCGGAACAATGCTTCGAGTTCTTCGGAGGAAATTCGAGACAAGAGGGTGGGGTTGGCGATTTTATAGCCGTTCAGGTGCAGGATGGGGAGAACGGCACCGTCACGGATAGGATTGAGGTATTTATTAGAGTGCCACGCTGTCGCCAGCGGCCCGGTTTCGGCTTCGCCGTCGCCGATAACTGCTGCCACGATGAGGTTTGGGTTGTCGTAGGCAGCACCGAAGGCGTGAGACAGGCTATAGCCGAGTTCGCCCCCTTCGTGAATGGAACCGGGGGTTTCTGGGGTGACGTGACTGCCGATATGTCCGGGGAAGGAAAACTGTTTGAAGAATTTTCGCATCCCCTCTTCGTCTTCGCTTTTGTCGGGGTAGATTTCTGAGTAGGTGCCTTCGAGGTAAACGGGGCCGAGGACGCCCGGTGCGCCGTGACCGGGACCGGCGATGTAGAGAGCGTTGAGGTCGTATTTTTTGATGAGACGGTTGAGGTGGATGTAGAGGAAGCTCAAGCCAGGACTCGATCCCCAGTGACCGAGAAGCCGTTTTTTGACCTGTTCGGGTTTGAGAGATTCTTTGAGGAGCGGGTTGGTTTTGAGGTAAATCATGCCGACGGCCAGGTAGTTGGCAGCTCGCCAGTAAGCATGGATTTTTTGGAGTTCTTCGGAACTGAGGGGAGTTCGATCTTCGAGAGGTTTTGTAGGGGCTACAGTCATAATTGCAATGTCAATTCGTCAATTTTTTGTTAGGTTA
Organism: Geitlerinema sp. CS-897; assembly: GCF_028368005.1. Classification (NCBI taxonomy): domain Bacteria; kingdom Bacillati; phylum Cyanobacteriota; class Cyanophyceae; order Geitlerinematales; family Geitlerinemataceae; genus Geitlerinema; species Geitlerinema sp. CS-897. Next base: position 26,961 of record NZ_JAQNCQ010000364.1, read on the forward strand.
GTTTCGATCTTTGAGGGGATCGAACGTTTGAAACCTTACTGAGGTCAAATCGTCCAGTGAAGTCTGTTTCAGGAAGAGATTTATTCTCGTCGAGAATTTACGGACGATTGTAGGCGATCGCGACTCGCAATAACTTTATGAAAATATTAAAAATCCACGATGTTGTTTTCGACACGATCGCCTCGATTTGCTAGATCGAACGGACTCCAAGCTGCCTCACAATCGTCTGCAACTCACGGCGTACCTTCGATCTTTTTCAATTTTTAACGTATAAAACCTGTAAGTTTCAAGCCAAAAGCTGCCAAAAATTACAATTTCAACCCAATCTTAAATCTTAAAAAATGTTTAACCTGAAATTAATATAAGTGCTAGATTTGCAAGTGTAGACTTTGCCCGTATAATAGCGACATTTCAAGAAAAGAGCAACCTAGAATTCAATCGGACAAGTATAGAGGTCAGGGAGGTGACTCGGCGTCCGTAAGATTCAATTTACATTGATGTGTTGAGAGAGGGAGCGATCGCTTCGAGTATGGGATTGAGAACAGTTTTAACCGGAGAGAGTTTTCCTCTCGGTGCCACAGTCAAGTCAAACGGTACGAACTTCGCGCTGTTTTCTAAATATGCCGAAGCCGTGACGTTGTTATTGTTCGATCGCCCCGACGACGCTCGACCGTCGCGGATGATTCCCCTCGACCCCCAACGTCATAAAACCTCCCACTACTGGCACGTGTTCGTCCCCGGTGTCGGGGCGGGACAACTTTACGGCTATCGGGTTCTCGGTCCCAACCATCCCGATCGCGGGTTGTGCTTCGACAGTGCCAAAGTCCTCCTCGACCCCTACGCAAAAGCGGTGGCGACGGATACTTACGATCGCGCCGCAGCCATCCGACCCGGCGACAATTGTGCCTACGCTCTCAAAGGGGTCGTTGTCGATACCGAAGGCTACGATTGGGAAGGCGATCGCCACCCCAAAACTCCCTACGCCAGTACGGTGATCTACGAACTCCACGTGGGCGGCTTTACTCGCCATCCCAGTTCCGGCGTCGCCCCAGAAAAACGCGGAACCTTCGCCGGACTCGTCGAAAAAATTCCCTATCTCAAAGAATTGGGCGTGACGGCAGTAGAATTACTCCCGGTGCAGCAGTTCGACGAGAACGATGCCCCCGACGGATTCCCCAACTACTGGGGATACAGCCCCATCGCCTTTTTCGCCCCCCACAACCGTTACTGTTCCCGCAAAGATCCCCTCGGGGCGATCGACGAATTTCGCGACACCGTCAAAGCGTTACATCGAGCGGGAATTGAAGTCATTCTCGATGTGGTGTTCAACCATACTGCTGAGGGCAACGAATACGGTCCGACCCTCTCTTACCGAGGACTGGCCAACGAAACTTACTACATCCTCGACAAAGACCCTGCCCGATACAGCAACTACAGCGGTTGCGGCAATACGTTTAGAAGCCATCACGCCGTCGTCGGTCGGTTGATTCTCGACTGTTTGCGGTATTGGGTGTCTGAGATGCACGTCGATGGCTTTCGCTTCGACCTGGCGTCGGTACTTTCGCGAGACTACCACGGCAAACCCCAAGAAGACCCACCGATTTTGTGGGCGATCGAATCCGATCCCGTGTTGGCGGGAACCAAACTCATCGCCGAAGCCTGGGACGCCGCCGGACTGTACCAGGTGGGGTCGTTCATCGGCGATCGCTTTGCAGAATGGAACGGGCCGTTTCGCGACGACGCACGCCGTTTCGTCAAGAGCGATCGCAACACGGTTTCCTGCCTAGCTGCCCGACTCATCGGTAGTCCCGACATTTACAAACAGCCCGATCGCGACCTCAACCGCAGCATTAATTTCATTACCTGTCACGACGGCTTCACCCTCAACGACCTCGTATCCTACAACCACAAACACAACCTCGCCAACGGCGAAGATAACTGCGACGGATCGAACGACAACCACAGTTGGAACTGCGGCGTCGAAGGAGACACCGACGATCCCCACGTCGAAGCCTTACGCCGCCAACAAATCAAAAACCTGCTGACGGTGTTGTTGATGTCTCAGGGAACGCCGATGTTACTGATGGGGGACGAAGTGCGGCGATCGCAGCGAGGCAATAACAACGCGTACTGTCAGGATAACGAATTGAGCTGGTTCGATTGGACGCTGTGCGATCGCAACGCCGAAACCTTACGGTTTACGCGAAAACTCGTCCACTTCATCCAAACCCGCAAAATTTTCCAAGTCGAAGAATTTCTCACCATCGGTAGCCATCCCATCAGCCCGAGTTTGCGCTGGCACGGCGTTTGTCTGGGCGAACCCGATTGGAGTCGCGACTCCCACACCCTCGCTTTCAGCTTGCGCTATCCCCAAGCCGACGAATTTCTCTACATCGCCTTTAACGCCTATTGGGAACCCCTTGACTTCGAGTTACCCCACTTACCCGAATCCCAGCAGTGGCATCGCCTCGTCGATACCGCGTTACCCTCTCCCGAGGATATCTCGTCCCCCGAAACCGCGTCCCCTGTCAAAGGCAACATTTACCACCTCGCCGAGCGATCGAGCATCGTACTTTACAGTCGCCAGTCGCCAGTCGTAGGGTGCGTGACCTAAAGACAAGAAAAGTATCCGGTCTTACCGGCCAACTCGTCACGCACCGACTCCATAGAGTATTCCCCCTCTCCCCTTCTCCCCTTCTCCCCTTCTCCCCTTCTCCCCTTCTCCCCCTCTCCCCCTCTCCCAAAA
>NZ_JAQNCQ010000365.1:0-7647 GCF_028368005.1 Geitlerinema sp. CS-897
CCCGCGCCGTACCGCTTAGCGGTCGGCGCCGGGAGTACGTCACACATTAACCGTTAGGAGTTAACTTCGTCATGGACAACCCACGTCAAACCCGCCGTTCTCTTGGAATTGTCGCTGGAATCGCCGCTGTCCTCCTCGTCGCAGGTGGGGCGGCGACAGTATGGACGCGCAACAACGCCAACCGACAAGCCCCAACCGTGACGAATCCCAGCCAAGTCGCCCCCGACAGCCCTCCTGACGCGCGACCGTCTGAGGCGCAACCCTCCGAACCCCAAGCCCCCGACGAAACGACGCAAGCCACGGACGCGCCGACTATCGAGAAAACCCTCAAAACCTATTTTCTACGAGATACGGGAACCTCGTTTGAGTTAGTCCCGCTGGATGTCACGGTCGAGGCCAGCAGCGACGAACCCGACGCAATTTTAACGGCAGCCTTCGATCGCCTCCTCGACACGGCCGAACAAAACGATGTCTTTAACACCATTCCCACCGAAACCGAACTCAAAGACCTCAGCGTTCGCGACGACGGCATTCACGTCGATCTCTCGCGAGAGTTTACCTCCGGCGGCGGCAGTGCTTCGATGATGGGACGCCTCGGACAAGTGGTCTATACCGCCACCAGTCTCGACCCCGACGCGTCCGTTTGGCTGTCTGTCGAAGGCGAACCGCTGCGCCTGTTGGGAGGAGAAGGGTTAGAAGTCCCTCAGCCGATTTCTCGCCAACAGTTCGACGCAGAATTTTCGCTGTAAGGAGAAGAGCGGTGTCGTCTCTCGGGGCAGCTTCGAGGTTTGGCAATCTCGCCGCGATATCCGTTAGGGTGAGCAGAAGAACCGATCGACCCCACACCACTCAACAGGAACTATGGCGAGTTGTCCCCAATGCGATCGCCCCGTGCGCGAGGACGCAGTTTCTTGTCCCCACTGTCGCTATCCACTCAAGGCGTTCGGACATCCCGGTATTCCCTTACACCGGGCGACGGACGACGAATTTCTCTGCTCGAGCTGCACTTATCACCACGACGATACCTGTAACTTTCCCCAGCGTCCCTACGCCGAGACTTGCACGCTCTATCACGACGTCGAAGATGCGATCGCGCCGGAAACGCTCCCTCCTTGGAAACGACCAACGCCCTGGTATCGACGCTACCGACTGTTGTGGCCGGTTCTCGGACTCCTCGTTCTCAGCTTCGTCTTAGCTACCCTGTGAAGTACTGTTCGAGACGGTTTGGGGAGAGGTTTCGGTCGCATCTTCAGGGGCGGTTGCTGTGGTGGTTTCGTGGGAGGTCGTCTGCGGTGTGGCGAGGTGAGTTTCTTCTAAATCTTCAGCGACGGCGAGATCGAACCAGAACGTCGTCCCGACCCCCACCTCGCTGGCTAAATGAACGCTGCTGTGGTGTTTGTTGAGGATGTTGCGGACGATGGAGAGTCCTAACCCCGTTCCTTCTAAGGTATGAACGCGGTTTTCGACTCGGAAGAAGCGATCGAAAATGGCTTCTCGATCCTCGGGTTCGATACCGATTCCCGTGTCGGACACTTCCACCCGCACGTAACGCGTTGCCCCTTCGATCGCGTGGCTGCCCTCGTTTTCGGTGGGGGGAGGTAACAGATACGCCCGCACGATCGCCCGTCCCCCCGACAGCGTAAACTTCAGGGCGTTTCCCACTAAATTGGCAAATACCTGCAACAGCAAATCGTAATGTCCTAAAACTAGCGGTAAATCCGGTTCGACTTCCTGCGTCAGTTCGATCCCTTTGTCTTTGGCGTTGAGTTGGTAGGTTCGCAGGGTTTGCTCGATGGGTTGGGCGATGTCGAGGGGGTCGAGGTGGTAAATCCGACAAGACTCCAACCGCGACAAGTCCAGAACGTCGTTGACGAGTCGCGTCAGGCGATCGGTTTCGTGGTTGGCGGTTTCTAAAAACTCTTGTCGTTCGGTTTCGCTTAAATCTTCGCCGTACTCGTGTAAGGTTTCGATAAAGGATTTAATGTTAAACAACGGTGTTCGCAGTTCGTGAGAAATGTTGCTGATGAACTGACTTTTTGCCTCGTTGAGTTCCACTTCGCGGGTGATGTCTTGGACGGCGATGGAAATGCCTTTGACGTTTTCCCGGTCGCGATCGAGTACGGTCGTCACTAAAATACGAATGGTGCGCCGCGTGGGTTCTGTCAGCGTCACGCGAAATTCGCCACCGTCTCGTTCGCCTTTTGCCATTTGATACAGCGGCCGCGTCAACTCCACTTGAATCGCCGCCGGGAAAGCATGGAGGACGTTCGTTCCCACTAAATCGCGATCGTCCCAGCTAAAAATCCGCTTGGCCGTGGGATTGACGAGAATCACGTTCATGTGGGTGTCTAACAGCACTGCACCGTCGGCAATGGTAGACACCAAGGTTTCTAATTTCGCTTTTTCGGCGGTTAATTCTTCGATGTTTTGTTCTTCGTAGCGTTCGAGGCGCTCGGCCATTTCGTTGAAGCTTTCGATCAACTCGCCGAGTTCGCCGCCGAAGGGTAAATCGATGCGTTGTTTGAAGTTCCCCGAGGCGATGTTTTTGACGCCGACGAGTAGCTCTTTAATGGGGCGGGTAATGGTTAAGGCGTTGAACACCGCCCCGAGAATCACCATGACCCAGATGGAGACGAATACCGCAATGGTCACGTCCCGTGTCAGTCCCGAGGAGGTGACGACGGTGGGGTTGGGGTTGATGCCCACGGCCATGATACCCAAGGGGCGATCGCCGTCGTAGAGGGGGACGAACACGTCGGTCACTTGGCCGTTCGGCGTGTGGTGTTGGCGAACGAACGGCGATCGCGATCGCAGGGCTTCTTCGGGAAGGTGAATCCGCCGCTGAATGGTTAGGGAATTTTGAACGGTAGACTCGGAATAGGGAATGCCGAAAAAGATTTGTCCGTCTTCGTCGGCGTAGATGATGTAACGAACGCTCGAGGTACTGCTATAAAACTGACTTGAAAACCGAGCCAGTTCGTGTTTGTTGTCGTCGGCGACCAGTTGCGTGACGTTGGCCGCCAGAAGCAACCCCAAGTCGCGACCGAAGCGCGTATCGTTGAGGCGAGTGTCTTGCTGGATGGTGTTGACTGCCCAAAACGTCAAGCCGCTCACGATGAGGGAGACCGCAAGCGTTGCCGCCGCCATCAGTTTGGTTTGGAGCGTAAACTCCGACCACCAGCTTTCGATCGCGTTCGAGATCTGTCTCAGTAGAGTCAGCAAGGGGAGCCTATCAAAACGTCGCTATAATTTTTACGATTATATTCTGCCACGATCTGGGATTTGAGGCAGATTCGAGCGAACGAAAACCACTGTTTCGGACAGTCTCAGACGGTTTCGACGGTAAGATAGTCGATCGAACTCGAGGGGAAGTTGTTGTGGTCGAGCCAGTTTTCGTGACCGGCGGAACGGGATTTGTCGGATCTCACGTCGTGCGATCGCTCTTAAAGTCAGGTTATGGGGTACGGGCGCTCGTTCGCCCCACCAGTCGTCTCGACAATCTACGCGGTCTCGATGTGGAATTGGTCAAAGGAGATCTCAACGATGCCAGTTTGGAAGCGTTGATGCGAGGCTGTCAAGCGGTCTGTCACGTGGCGGCGGAATATTCCCTGTGGCAGCGCGATCGCGATCGCCTCTACCGTAGCAACGTCCTCGGAACTCGTAACGTCCTAATCTGCGCCCGCAACGTGGGGGTCGATCGCGTCGTCTATACCAGTTCTGTCGCCGCGATCGGCGTCAAACCCCACGGACAACTCGCCGACGAAACCTTTCAAAGTCCCGTCGAGAAGCTGATTAGTGCCTACAAACAATCGAAATACCACGCCGAACGAGAAGCCGATCGCGCCGTCGCCGCCGGACAAGATGTCGTCATCGTCAACCCCAGCACCCCCATCGGTGCGGGGGACATCAAACCCACGCCCACGGGCGATATTATTTTACGCGTCCTACAACGGCGAATGCCCGCTTACGTGGATACGGGCTTGAATTTTATCGACGTGCGGGACGTGGCGCGAGGTCACGTTCTCGCCTTGGAACGGGGGAAAACGGGAGAACGCTACATTCTCGGCCATCAAAACCTGACTTTAAAAGCATTTCTTGACAAACTCGCTGCGATCGCGGGGTTAGACGCCCCCAAACGCACGATTCCCCTCTGGCTACCTCTGACAGTGGCGTGGTTCGACGAAATGGTATTGGCGCGGTTGGGGAAATCCCCCTCGGTTCCCCTCGACGGTGTGCGAATGTCCGCCGAACCCATGTATTACGATGCCTCGAAAGCGGTGCGAGAGTTGGGTTTGCCGCAATCGGATATCGACGGGGCAATTCGCGAGGCGGTGCAGTGGTTTCGTGTGAATTTCAAAAGTTCCGATCCGAGAGAGACAACGGGATTATAATGAGGTTTACGGATTTAGGGACGGTTGGGGAGTCGAGGGCTTTTCGTATTTTCGTAAAATCCAGCGATCGAATCTCAAAATTTAAAACAAAATCGCTCTGAAATTCGATTTTTAAGACTTTTTCAAAATTCAAAACAGTCAAAAAATTGTCACAAACAATCTCAAATACGAAGGAAATTTTGAAATAATAGAGCTACATACTCGATTTCAACATTCGATCTGAGTACAATAGTAAAAAAGATAGATTGGCATTTGCAAAATTTGCGATCGCCTCGTTTTTTCGGAAAACAACCAACTCCCTAAATCGGTGAGAGGAGGAAGACTGTGTCTATTCAAATCCAACAAGCTGTCGCCGTCGGAAAATATCTCGTCGAACAGCGTTTAAAAGGACGTAAAAAATTCCCGTTAGTGTTGATGCTCGAACCGCTATTTCGCTGTAACTTAGCCTGTTCCGGTTGCGGCAAAATCCAGCATCCCAAAGAGATTCTCAAACAAAACTTGACGCCGCAAGAATGCTTCGCCGCCGTCGAAGAATGCGGCGCTCCCGTTGTGTCGATTCCCGGTGGCGAACCGCTGCTGCACCCGCAAATCGACGAAATCGTGGCGGGATTGGTCGATCGCAAAAAGTTTATCTACCTTTGCACCAACGGGATTTTACTGGAAAAATTCCTGCATAAATTCCAACCGTCTCCCTATCTCACATTCAGCGTTCACCTGGACGGTTTAAAAGAACAACACGATAAATGTGTCGATCGCGAGGGCGTGTTTGACATTGCCATCAACGCCATTCGCGCCGCCAAGGCGAAAGGCTTCCGCGTCACCACCAACACCACCGTATTCGAGGGAACCGATCCCCAAGAAATGCAAGAGTTCTTCGATTTCTTAGCGGAGTTGAATGTCGATGGAATGATGGTGTCTCCCGGTTACAGTTACGAAAAAGCGCCCGATCGAGACAATTTCTTGAAACGGGAACGCACGAAAGCCCTGTTTCGGGAAATTCTCGCACCGTTCAAAGCCGGTAAAAAGAATTGGAACTTCAACCACAACCCCCTGTTTTTAGACTTTTTGATGGGGTATAAAGATTACGACTGCACCCCTTGGGGAAGTCCCAGTTACAGCGTTTTGGGCTGGCAAAAACCCTGTTATTTACTCGATGAAGGGCATTACGACAGCTTCCAAGAACTGCTCGACCGTACCGATTGGAGCCAGTACGGGCGCAAGAGCGGTAATCCGAAATGTGCCGATTGCATGGTTCACTGTGGTTACGAACCGACGGCGGCGATGGATTCAATGGAACCGGCGAACGTGGTGCGATCGCTCGGCAGCGTCTTCGGAATGGCGCGTTAAGCGAATTTTACTGTAACGTCAGATCCCCGGCATCTTCAGAGATACCGGGGATCTAGCTGAGGAGAAAAATTAAAACCCTGAATTAAAACCCTAAATTCCCGAACCATCGAGGAATTCACGAATCATGCGATCGCGAAGTTGGCAGTTGGGAGCGGCTCCGACGCAAATCTCCTCTCCGTCAGACGAAACGTAGACCGGTTGCGGTTGCTGTTGCAGTTGCTCGACTTGCTGCTCGAGTACCTGAATGCGATCGACCAAACTGCGGATGACTTGCGCTTCCGAGTCGGGAAGCTGTCCGTGTTCGAGGGGATTCACGCGAACGCCAGAGCGGTACACCACGCGCCCGGGAACGCCCACCACCGTGCAGTCCGAGGGAACGTCTCGCAACACCACCGAACCCGCCCCGATGCGGACGTTATTGCCGATCAGCAGGTTTCCAAGAACTTTGGCTCCGGCCCCGACCACCACGTTTTCTCCGAGGGTGGGGTGGCGTTTACCGCTTTCTTTCCCGGTTCCGCCGAGGGTGACACCTTGATAAATCAAACAGCCGTCGCCAATGATGGCGGTTTCCCCGATCACAACTCCCATTCCGTGGTCGATAAAGACCCCTTCGCCAATAGTGGCACCGGGATGGATTTCAATTCCCGTGATGAAGCGAGAGAGATGGGACATGAAACGAGGGAAAAAGGGAATGCCAATGCGATAGAGCCAGTGTGCCACTCGATGGAACATGAGCGCCTGTAAGCCGGGGTAGCAAAACAGCACCTCTAACCAGTTTCGGGCGGCAGGGTCGCGATCGAAGATGATGCGAAAGTCGGCAGCGAGGGAACGTAACACGGCGATCTAACCTGGTAACACAAACCACAGTTTATTATCTTAATTGATTATTTGGAGTTCGCAGCGATCGATCTCGGTTCGGTTTTGCCCCCTTTCTCGACGGCGGACGTTTACACTAAGAAAAAGTACGATCGGCTCACTTACGCGGATTCATGACATCGCCTCCAGACACCCAAAACATCCAATCTTCTGAAGACACGAACGACATGCAGGACGAGCATCTCGACGAATTCCCTTACGAGGTGGAAATGTCGCTGTTCGACCATTTAGAAGAGCTACGACAGCGCATTTTCTACTCGATTATCGCGGTGTTCGTGGCGATCGTCGCCTGTTTTGTCACCGTCAAACCCATCGTTCGCATTCTCGAAGCTCCCGCGCAAGGGGTGGACTTCGTACAAATTCGCCCCGGTGAGTTTTTCTTCGTTTCGATTCAGGTGGCGGGATATTCTGGCTTGCTGCTGGCGACGCCGTTTATTCTGTATCAAATTGTCCGGTTCGTCTTACCCGGTTTGACGCGACGGGAACAACGGCTGATCGCTCCAGTGGTGTTGGGATCGAGCGTGTTGTTCCTCGGCGGTTTGGTGTTTGCGTATTTCGCTTTGATTCCGGCGGCGTTGAAATTCTTTGTGTCTTACGGGGAAGGCGTCGTCGCGCAACAATGGTCGATCGACGAGTATTTCAAGACGATTCTCCTGCTACTGTTCAGTACTGGAATCGCGTTTCAAGTTCCGGTATTGCAGGCGCTCCTCGGTGGATTGGGAATCGTATCCTCGAAGCAAATGCTCTCGGGGTGGCGGTACGTGGTACTGTCGGCGGCGGTCGTCGGTGCGGTGTTAACGCCTTCGACCGACCCTCTCACGCAGAGTTTACTCGGGGGAGCGGTGGCGATGTTGTATTTTTCGGGAATCGGCCTGGTGAAGTTAATGGGACGTTGACATACTCACCGCCCTAGAAGGGCGGCGATTCCTGCTAAGCAGTTACTGATTCATCGACACCACTTACTGGCTCGGGCTTCCCTTCGTCAGCAGAGGTGGGAGTCTCCTCAGTCGTTTGCGGTTTCCCGCCAGTTTCC
>NZ_JAQNCQ010000366.1:0-12574 GCF_028368005.1 Geitlerinema sp. CS-897
GGTCGAGGTTTGCAAGTCAGCCCCGGCCAAACCCTGGCTTTAGTGGGGGGTAACGTACTGTTAGACGGGGCAACGTTAACGGCACAGAGCGGACACATCGAACTGGGGAGCGTTGAAGTGGGATTGGTGAGTTTGACAGCTCCCCAGTCTTCCGAGAGCCAGCCGTGGCGTTTCAACTACGACGGGGTGTCGGGTTTTCGAGACGTGCGCCTCGTCCGACAAGCGGCAGCCGATGCCAGCGGAACGGGGGTCGGTTCGATGCAAATCGTCGGTCGGCAAATCGCCTTGAGCGATGGGTCGATCGCCTTGTTGCAAAACCAAGGTACCCAGACGTTCGGCCAGATACGAGTCCGGGCTTCGGAGTCGCTAACCTTAACGGGGACAATCGCTGACGGTTCCATCCCGACTAGCTTGTATCAAGAAACGCTGGGTACGGGCAATAGCGGCGATATCGAAATTTCCACGACACGGTTAGTTCTCGTAGAGGGGGCGAACATTATCAATCGGACTCAAGATACGGGAAACAGTGGCAAGATTGACGTTCGGGCGGCTGACTCGATCGAAGCGATCGGTATTTCTCCACTGAATCCCGCAGCGTTTAGCTTTCTGGGAACGGCAACGGCTGGTATGGGTTCGGCGGGGGATATTACGATTGCCACACGACATCTGAGGGTTCGTGACGGGGCAGGTGTATACACAGCAACCTTCGCTTCAACCGGTGCGGCGGGAGACCTGATCGTCAATGCAACTGAAACCGTTGAATCAATTGGAGTCAACCCGATCGTTATTTCACCCAGCGCTATTACTTCAGCTTCTGTGGGCGCGGGAAATGCCGGTCGCGTCATCATTAATACGTCTAGGGCGATCGTGCGGGATGGGGCGCGAATCTCATCCTCAACTATTGCTAGTGGTAATGGCGGTATCCTGATCCTGAATGCAACCGAATCAGTTGAAGTCAGTGGGACTGTGGCCGGATCGATTAATCCCAGCCTTATCGATGCAAGTGCCACTCTGAATAATAATGAAGCTACAGTGCAAGCTTTCGGACTCCCGCCCATTACCTCTGGCTCTTCGGGGAACTTAGAAATTAACACGCCCCAGTTAAACGTCCTCGATGGAGGAGACGTCACCGTTCGCAACGATGGCATCGGACGTGCGGGCAATCTTCAAGTGAATGCCGAGGCCATTTTCCTCAACGAAGGTGGAGGCATTACCGCTTCGACGCGATCGGGGGAAGGGGGTAACGTTTTCCTCCAAGTCGGTGACTCGTTACAACTGCGCCACGGCAGCCAAATTAGTGCCGAGGCAGGGGGAAGCGGCAACGGTGGCAACTTGGAGATCTCTGCGAACACCATCGCCTTACTCGAAGGAAGCCGTATTAACGCCAATGCCTTTGAAGGTCAGGGGGGCAATATCGAAATTGCCACCCAAAGTTTGTTCGCCTCTCCCGATAGCCGCATCACCGCCAGCTCTCAACTCGGGGTAGACGGCATCGTGGCCGTTACTCAACCGGAAATCGATACCAGCTCGGCGTTGGTTCAGTTAAGTAGCGCTCCCATCGACCCGACGACGCAAATCGTTTCGGCCTGTTCGGCAGCTCATGAAAACTCTTTTGTCGCGACGGGAAGCGGTGGACTCCCCCCCAATCCGCTCGAGCCGTTGCGGGGTCAGGCCGTGTGGTTCGATTGGCCCGATCGCCCTGAAGCCGCACGACGGCTTGAGACAGACGGACATCGCGAAGCCGACCGCTCGCAGTTAGATCGCTCGCCGACGGACGCACTTCATGTTAATTGGGTCGAAGCGAACCGATGGCGCATTGATGGGAACGGAAACGCCGAATTGGTGAGCAGTCAGTCTCGAAATGCCCCTTTTATGCCTTTAGAATGCCTGTCCGAACGTTAAAAAAACTCGATCGACATTAACAAATGCTTCAAAGCAAAAATAGATCGAACTTTTGGGTTTATGGCTCTTCCGATCTTGGTATGTAGGGTAAATTCCTGTGGCCTTCATTTGAAAAGGGATTTCGCGATTTGAGACTCCTTTTTATACGGTTTAGCGAAAACTCTTGCTCTGCAAGGATTTCAGCGCTTTCTTGCGGAGTGACTTCGGCAGATCCTGGTTTATCTATAGGGCACCTCGAAAAATTGATTCTGGATCGAACCCCAATGGCTGAAACCTTTGAAATCTCGTTATCAATTCTCGATAGTAGAGTCTATTTCTCAATAAACTTGAATCGATCGAGGTGCCCTATAAAAAGATAGACTGAATACAAATCGAGCAAAAAAAGCCCAGATGAAAATATCGAAAGACACTCGACTGTTCGACCAGCTATGGTTAGTAACCTTGAGAACCTCTGCAATTCTCACATTACTCAAGGTCACTCCTGCTGTCGGACAAATCGTTCCCGACGGCACGCTTCCCAACCCGTCTCAGATTTCGATCGAAGGTGATACCTTCACCCTCGATGGGGGAACGGAAACCGGAAGCAATCTCTTTCACTCGTTTCAAGACTTTTCCGTTCCCACGGGAAGCGAAGCCTTTTTCAACAACGCTACGAACATTGAAAACATCCTCACCCGCGTCACGGGGAGCAACATCTCCAATATCGACGGGCTGATTCGCGCCAACGGGACGGCGAACCTATTTCTCATCAATCCCAACGGTATTGTCTTCGGGCAAAACGCCCGTTTGGACCTCGGCGGTTCCTTTTTCGCCACCACCGCCGACAGTATCCTGTTTGAAAACGGCTTAGACTTCAGCGCCACCTCTCCCGAAGCGCAACCGTTGCTCAGCGTGAGCGTTCCCGTGGGTTTACAATTTGGCACACCAGCTGCTGCCCTGCGCGTCGAAGGATCCGGTCACGCACTCGTCGGATTTTCCTCGGGATTGGGAAATATCCCCGTTGTTGGTGCAGGGAACAGCGAAGTCGGTTTGTCTGTTGTCCCTAATCGCACGATCGCCCTGGTCGGGGGGAATATGACCCTCGATGGCGGTTTGGTCAATGCACCCGACGGACGTATCGAGTTAGGAGCAGTAGAAACCGGAAGCGTCGGCCTCAACTCTACACCGTCTGGCTGGACGCTGGACTATACCAGCGCATCGAGTTTGGGCGATATCCAACTACTCAACCAAGCTCTAGCCGATACCAGTGGACCGGGCGTCAGTACCATGCAGGTGTGCGGTCGGACGATGGAGATCCGCAACGGCTCGATGTTTTTAATGCAGCATTCAGGTTCCCAACCCGATGGAACCCTAGCCGTGAACCTGAGCGATCGTCTGACAATTGAAGGCATGACCTTTGACTCCACTCTCCCATCGGGGCTGCGAACCTCCGCGATCGCTGAAGGTCAAGGGGCTAATATTTCTCTCACGGCGAACCAGTTATGTCTCATCAATGGGGGCAGCATTGGCAGTTTTACCTTTGGGGAGGGTCGCAGCGGCAATACGAACCTCAATATTTCCGAATCGGTTTTAATTGAAGGCTTTTCCTCTCGCAACCCAGGAAACTCTTCAGGGATTTTTGCCAATGCGTTTGGTGTCGGACTCCCAGGAAGTATCGATCTCTCTACACAACGGTTGAGCGTTCGTAATGGCGGGACTTTGGTGTCCTCAGTCCTTAACCAAGGTGTTCTCCAACCCGAAGCCACGGAAAACATAACGGGCAACGTCGGCGATATCACGATCGATGCCAGCAAGTCTGTCGAACTGTCGGGTACGGGTCCACTGGTTGAGAACGGTATTTTCAGCGTAACGCTGACTCGGCACAATAGCGGTCGAATAACAATCAACACGGGACAACTCCTAATTCGAGATGGAGCGACACTATCGACCGGAACAGTAGCAAGTGGTAATGCCGGCAGAATCACAGTCAATGCCTCTGAGTCTATCGTTATCATCGGTCAAGGAGGGAACTTACGCAGCAGACTGGACTCGAGTGCCGAAACGCCCAGGGAATCGGTACGACCTCTGGTAGGGTTAGAAACTCTGACGGGAGATGCCGGTAGTCTTATCCTCAATACTCCCGTGCTGCAAGTGCTAAATGGAGGACGAGTCAGCACGTTCGGCGAAGGTGCAGGAGATGGCGGTACGTTACACATCAATGCCAACTCGATTCTCGTCCGCGAGGGAGAACTGACCGCATCTACGACTTCAGGAGAAGGCGGTAATATCCTTCTGAATGTGGAAAACGATACGATCTTGCGCCGAGGGGGAACGATCGCCGCCGAAGCTGGAGAAATGGGAGACGGTGGCAATATCGCGATCGATAGTGAGAGTCTCACTTTGCTCCAAGGAAGCCATATTAACGCCAATGCCTTTGAAGGTCAGGGAGGCAACATCGAAATTGTGACCCAAGGTTTGTTCGCCTCTCCCGATAGTCGCCTCACCGCCAGTTCTCAACTCGGAGTAGACGGCATCGTGGCCGTTACCCAACCCGAAATTGACACGAGTTCGGCGTTGGTTCAGTTAAGTGAAGAGCCGATCGACCCGACGATGCAAATCGTTTCCGCTTGTTCGGCCGCTCGTGACAGCTCTTTTGTCGTCACGGGAAACGGCGGACTTCCTCTCGATCCCATTGACGATTTCTTGCGGGGTCAAGACGTTTGGGTCGATCTGCAACTGACGGAAATTCGCGAATCCAATGGTTCGAACGAGGAGGAAGACCACGAAGAAAGTTCGCTCGAGCCTCAGCTTATGTCTGAGGTGGACGGACATCGCGAAACTGAGCCGCCAGACGAGCAAGTTCGAGGGGATGCCCCAACAGAGGTTCTCGATTCCGATTTGGTGGAAGCCAATCGGTGGCATATCGATGGAAACGGAAACGTCGAATTGGTGAGCAGTCAGTCTCGAAATGCTCCGTTTGTGCTTTTAGACTGTCTGTCCGACCGTTAAAAAACACGAGCGTTTCTCTGCGATTAAGGGTGCTGATAGGTTTTCGTTGAAGTTGTGCGTTAACGATTTTTCCAAGTGATGTCAATGATGATGAAAAGCTTACGTTTTTACTTAGTTTTGGGAATGCTGACGTTCCTGTTCGTCACTGCGGGGGTTCCGGCCGTGGCTCGCCTCGCCGCAGCCCCCAGCGATCCCACTCCCACGGAAATGGAGTTGCAAGGCCGATCGGAAAATCTGCTCGATCGCGGTCGTCAGGCTTACGAAGCTGGAGAGTTCGCCCGTGCGGCCGAACTTTGGGAAACGGCCGTCGCCACCTATCGCGATCGCGGCGATCGCGTGCAGTACGCCCTGAGTTCTGTCTATCTCTCCCTGGCTTACCAAGATTTGGGCCGCTGGGACGACGCCCGAGATGCGATCGCGCTGAGCTTAAACGTTCTCGACGAGATTTCGCCGCAAACTCAAGAAGTCTCCCGCGTGATAGGCATGGCCTTCAACACCCAAGGACGCTTGCTGCTCGATCGCGGCCGAGCTACCGAAGCCCTCGCCGCTTGGCAAGACGCTGAAGCGGCCTACGAACGCGCCGAAAACGAATTCGGACAACTCGGTAGCCGACTCAACCAAGCTCAAGCCCTGGAAAACATGGGGCAGTATCGACGAGCGCACGAGCTACTCGAAGAGCTCGCCGCTCGAGTTATCGAGCTGCCCGATTCGGCTTTGAAAGCGGAGACGTTGCGAAACCTGGGCGTGACGCTACAAGCGATCGGCAACCTCGATCGCTCCCAAGCCGCACTCGAAGCCAGTCTCGCGGCGGCGCGATCGATCGGCGCGACGAACGAAATCCTCACCACCCAGTTTGCCCTCGGAAACACCGCCCGTATGTCCGGTGACGTTGCCTTTGCTCTGTCGGCGTACCAACAAGTCGCCAACGCCAGTCAAGGACAACTTCGCCTCACCGCCTTACTCAACCAATTCAGCCTCCTCGTCGAAGGCGATCGCCCCCGAGAAGCATCGGCTTTGTTACCCGCACTTCGCGAGACGCTCGACGGCGTATCGGCGAATCGTTCCTCAATTTACGCTCGCGTCAACTTCGCTCACAGCCTACAGGAACTTCACGCCATCGACCCCCAAGTCAACCTCCGCGAAGTCGCTGACTTACTCTCGCAAGCCGTCGGACAAGCCCGAGAGCTCGACGACGCTCGCGCCCAATCTTACGGACTCGGACAACTCGGTGCGCTCTACGAAAGTCAAAACCGATGGGACGACGCGCAACAACTCACCGAACGAGCGCTGACCCTGGCTCAAAGCATCGATAGTTTCGATCTCGTGGCGCGATGGGAATGGCAACTCGCCCGCGTTCTCGTCAATCAAAACCAAGCATCAGAAGCGATCGCCGTTTATCGGAACACCATCGACGTATTGCAAGACTTGCGAAAAGACCTCGTCGCCATCGACCCGGACGTTCAATTTTCCTATCGCGAGAGCGTCGAACCCGTATATCGAGAGTTCGTCCAACTCCTGATCGTCGAAGCCGATCGTGCGGGAGGCGATCGACAACAACAACTCCTTCGAGAAGCGCGGGAAACCTTGGAAGCCTTGCAACTGGCTGAGTTAGATAACTTTTTCCAAGAAGCCTGTTTGGATGCGAAACCGGTCGATATCGAGGAGATCGACGATCGCGCCGCCGTTCTCTACACCGTGATGTTACCCGATCGACTCGGGATCGTTCTTTCGATTCCAGGCGAACCGTTACAGCTTTACCAAAGTTTTGTTGCCCAAGCCGAACTCGAGCGCCAACTCGACCTCTTACTGCAATCGCTCAACCCAGCTTATGGGAACGAATACCGCCTACAATACTCCGAACAGATTTACGATTGGGCGATCCGTCCGGCTGAAGCGGCGTTGCAACGCAGCGATACGACAACCCTCGTGTTCGTCCTCGATGGGATGCTGCGAAACGTTCCGATGTCCAGCCTGTACGACGGACAACAGTACCTCATTGAAAAATACAACGTTGCCCTCACACAAAGTTTGCAGTTACTCGAGACGCGATCGCAAACGGAGGAACTCAACATCATCACGGGAGGATTGAGTGTATCGCGTCAGGGCTTTCCCGCCATTCCCGAAGTGGAAACAGAGGTGAAACTCATTTCTGACGAAACGTCTTCTTTCGTGCTGTTAAACGAAGGGTTTACTCGGGAAGCACTCGTTCGAGAAATTCAGAAAAACGATTTCGATATCGTCCATCTCGCCACCCACGGCCAGTTTAGTTCTAATGCCGAAGATACCTTTCTGCTCACATGGGACGGTCAAATTAACGTCAAAGATTTAGATACCGTCTTGCAAGCGAGCCTCTCTCGCCGCAATCTCAAACCCCTCGACCTGCTCGTTCTGAGCGCGTGTCAAAGTGCGGCCGGTGACGATCGCGCGACCTTGGGACTGGCTGGCGTGGCTTTGAAATCGGGCGCTCGCAGTACTATTGCGACATTATGGTCGGTACAGGATCGACCCACATCGATGTTGATGGTGGAGTTTTACCGACAACTCAGCCGCACCCCCAACCTGTCTAAAGCTGAAGCCCTACGTCGAGCGCAACTCAACTTGTTGCAAAGTGACGATTACAACCATCCGGCGTTTTGGTCGCCCTTCGTGTTAGTGGGGAACTGGTTGTAATAAAGATCGGGACGTTGTCTACAACGCCCCAACGATAGCCGACATTCTGCGCGAGATCGTGTCGGGCAGAATGTCGGTTAAAGCAAATCGCCCAAGACGACACCGCTCACGCCGCTGAGAACCGTCACAACATCCCCCGCCGCGATCGCGACACCCGTATCCGTCTCCGTGAGTACGAAGGTCGTTGCATCTAAGTCTAGGGGCAAGATCGTATCGACGCCCACTTCAAAATCCACGATCGTATCTGTTCCTCCGTTGACAAGCATGACAAAGCGATCGCTGCCACCGCCACCCGTGAGGGTATCGTTGCCTAAATCTCCGGAAATACGATCGTCGCCTGCACCGCCTTCGATAACGTCGTCCTGCTGTCCGCCGAACAGCGAATCGCTGCCATCTCCCCCCTGCACTGTATCTGTCCCAGTATTGCCGAACAACAGGTCGTCGTTGGCTGTTCCGGTGAGGGCATCGTTACCCCCAAACCCTGCAATCAAAACGGCTTCGTCCGTCTCCATCGTGAAGTTTTCCCCAGCGATCGTATCGGCCTCGTCCGTACCGCGCAGCAAACGCAAGCCCAAACTCGAGGCCAAAACGGCGTAGATTTGCGCCAAAGCCGACGCTGCCGTCCCCACTTGACGACCGAGCGTCCGACCGTTTACATCGCCATCCCCGAAGTGAATGCCGCCATAAAGCCGAGAAATCCCCGCTTCGTCGGCGGCTTCTGTAAAGGTATTCCAGGCGAGCGTGACCGCTTGCTGGGGGGTACTGCCCGGCTCGAAACGCGATTCGCCCGGTTGAAACGTCACGGACGCACCGAAGGCATCGCTGCCAGAAAGCGATCGCAACACTTCCGCGCTAGCGGCACTAAAGGCACTGTGACCGGAGGTATACTCCGCAAACGGCGGCGACGGATCGCTTCCTGGGGTTTGATAGGTTAGAAAGTTCTCTGCTAGGATCGTTTGCGTGCCGCGATCGGGCGACCACGCCTCGATAACAAAGCCGGTTTCGCTGGTGACGTCATCGGTTCCTGGAGTTCCAATTAAACCGAGCGCACCGAGTTCGCGCACGGCCCGCACAGGACGAACGTAGTCGTGGAATACTTTGGATTCCCAGGTGGCAATGCCCGCATCGAAGACGGCGTTCCCCAGGGCAAAGAACATCGAGGCATCTTCGTCGAGGGTGCGATCGTCGCGGGCCGACACGAACTGGCCGAAGGTCATCCAGGTTCCTGGTGGAAACGAGGTTCCGCCTCCGTCTTCCCAGAATTCGGCAATCAGCTTCTGCTCGTCCGTCAAATTGGCACTAAAATCGACGATTTCTTGAGTTTGTTCGACAAACGCTGGATTAATGACCGTGCCGACGAGATCGCTCGAAATGGCTAACTCCATCCCGTCGTCGAGGGCGATCGTTTTGGCGGATACATCGACGGTGGCATTTACTCCCGGCAGTAGAAAGGGTTCGGGTTCCACCGGACGCAAGACATCCCCCGAACTTAGGGCAAAGGGAATCACCTGTCCCCACTGCGGGGTAAGAAACGATTGCAGACTCGCCGTTTCGTCGTCGATGGGGACGTGTTCGGGCGTCCAGCGATCGAGCGCTGCGATCGCCTCTGGCGAGGTGTTGGTAGGCGCGTATCCCGTCGTATCTGCGTAGTTGCCCAGTTGGTTCGAGCCGTCGTTGCGGCGAAATTCGAGGAGGGCTTCCGCCGACAGGTTCCCGATTCCAGCCGCCGTCGTCGCGTCTTCTGTGGTGTTGCTGGGGTCGAGTCCGAGCTGTGCCATCAGGGCGTCGAAAACTGCCACTTCTTCGGGAAAAAGGTCGCTGGCCACCCGATAGGCGGCAAAGCTCATGGCTTCGATTTTGTTGGCCTCGGTATTTTCTGCCGCCGGACGTTGGAGGTTGTCCCAAAGCTGAGTGCCGATCGCGTCGGGGGAGTAGGCCGCCCAGGCATCGAACATCGCCGTGTGAACCATGCCATAGGCCCTCGAGGCAATGGTGGGGCCGGGAGAAGCATTGATAACCGCCGTTTGGATCGCGCGATCCCATAACACCGAAATGGTTGGCGTCTCGTCGTCGCTAATCTGGACGAGTTGTGTTGTCGGGTCGAGGGTTAGTTCAGTCATGGATTCAGTTCCTAATCATCTATTCATTTCAGCAAATCTAACTTTGTATGTTTCCGAACGTTGTGTTTTCACAAATAGCTGTTTAGGCGATTAATAGCCAGTTTCTAGCATTTAGACGGTTATGTGGGAGCATTTTGGCAATTCTTGGATAATAAGAAATATTGCGCGGATTCCGATCGCTCGTCCAGAGCGATCGCAAACTCGCTGCTAAACTGAATCGCCGAGGAGTATAACGGAAGTAGAGAGGGGGCGATCGCACTTCCCCACACCAGTCATGAACACAACCGAGGGCAAGTTTCGTATCGGTCGTGTTGTCGTCAGTCTCGCCGTGGGCTGTGTGGCAACACTGGCAATGCTTCCCGCCCCCGCCACGGATTGGGTGGGGGACGGGGCTGAGAACGCACTCCTGAGTCAAGCTTCGGAAACGGAAGCCGAACGACTGTATCGCGAAGGGGCAGAACTCTACCGACAGGGAACGCCGGAAGCCATCGACGCCGCGATCGCCCGTTGGGAACGCGCCCTGGCACAGTTTCGCGCTCGCGACGACCTCAGCGGCGAAGCGGCGGTTCTCAGTACCCTCGGCGGCGTTTACGCGTCGCGGGAGGAATACCACCAACGGGCGATCGATTATCTCGATCGCGCCTTGGAACTGGCGCAACGCACGGACAACCCCAGTCTCGAAGCCACAACCCTGTTCAACCTCGGCGAACTTCAGTTCGCCCGCACGGATTTCGAGGCGGCGGTGGAGACGTTCGAGGCAGCGTTGCAGCGATTTCGAGCATTGGAAGATACGGATGGGGAAGCGGCCGCCGCGCATCGGTTGGGGCGCAGTTACGCTGCGTTGCAACAGTTTCCCGAAGCGGTGGAATTGCTGGAAACCGCTTTGAGTTTAGCGCGGGGAAACGCCGACAGCGATCGCGAAGCCCGAGTTCTGGAAAGTTTGGGGGATCTGTCCTTCGATCGCGGGGAATTCCCGCAAGCTCGCAATTACTATGAAGAACTTTTAGCCGTTCGCCAAGGGTTGGGAGACCCGGAAGGGGAAGCTTTCGCCCTCGATTCCTTGGGAACAGTTTATTTTGAACTGGGCGACCGACAGCAGGCGATCGTATTTTACGAAGAGGCGATCGCCCTTTTTCAACAGTTGCAACACCCCGAAGGAGCAGCGATCGCCCGCACGAACCTCGCTCGCGCCTATGTTTCCCTCGGTCAGTATCGCGCGGCGAAACCTCATCTCGACCTGGCGGCGACGGTGTTTCGCCATCGCGGCGACAGAGTCGCAGAAGCGCAAGTTCTCAACCTTCTCGGTGAAGTGTACAATGCCTTCGGTGAAGGACAGCGAGCCTTAGACGTCCTCGATCGCGCGCGGCAACTCCTCATCGACAGCAACACGCGAGAAGGGGCGGAAACCCTCACTCGTTTGGGCAATCTCTACGCTTCTCTCGGCGATCGCTCTCAGGCGTTGGCCTATTACGAACGGGTGTTGAGTCTTTACCAACGCCTCGGCGACGAGTCGGGGATGGCAACGACGTTCAACAATTTGGGAAATCTTTCCTTTCATATCCAAGACACCGATCGCGCTTTAGACTACTACGAGCAAGCCCTACAGCGACTGTCTCCGCAACGCGATCGCGGCGAACGGGGGCGCGTTTTCAACAACGTGGGTCGGGTGTACGCGTCAGTAGACGAGGACAGACAGGCGTTGGAGTATTTCGATCGCGCCTTACAACTGCGTCGCGACGTGGGCGATTTGGTGGGACAAGCCGCCACCCTCAACAACATCGGCAGTTCCTACATCAGCCTCGGCGAGTTCGATGTGGCACTCGACGCCCTAGAACAGTCCCTCTCGTTGCAGCGAGAAATCGGCGATCGTTTCGGGGAAGTCTTGGCTTTAGCAAACGTCGCCATCGCGTACCGACAACTGGGACGACTCGGGGACGCCCTCACCACCCTCGAAACTGCCCTCGAGGATATCGAAACCCTGCGAACGAAAGTGGTCAGTCCAGACCTACGGATGTCCTATTTTGCCACCGTTCAGAACAACTACGAACTGTATATCGACCTGTTGATGGAGTTGCACCGCCAGCAACCCAATGCCGGATACGACGCGCGGGCTTTCCACGCCAGCGAACGGGCCCGGGCGCGATCGCTCCTCGATCTTCTGGCCGAAGCCGACGTCAACCTCCGTCGCGGTATTCCCCCGGCACTGGTCGATCGCGAACGCAACTTACGGGCGGCTCTCAACGCCGCCGCCATTCGCCAACAGCAACTCTGGGGGCGATCGCCCTCGGAAGACGAGGTCGTTGCGGTGCGTCGGGAAATCCAACGACTGGAAACCGAACTCGAAACCCTCGAAGGTCAAATTCGCCAAACTAGCCCGGAAGCCGCCGCGTTGAAATATCCCGAACCCCTGACTCTGGCAGAAGTCCAGCAACAGGTGACGGACGACGAGACGGTGTTGTTGCAGTATTTTTTGGGGGGCGATCGTAGCTTTGTCTGGGTGGTGACGCCCGACTCCGCCACCAGTTACGAACTCCCGCCACGGGCAGAGATCGAGCGGTTGGCGATCGCTCTGCGCCGCGTTCTCTCCGATCCCTACGCCGGAACGCGAGATTTAGAGCAGACTGCCCGTTCCCTCAGCAACGCGATCCTCGCCCCCGTCGCCGATCGCTTGGGAGAAAAACGCCTGCTCGTCGTGGCCGACGGGATCTTGCAGGCGCTGCCGTTTTCCGTTTTGGCGATCCCGGATGCTTCTTCTTAGGGCTTGCTGAAAAGAAGTGAAAAGCTTACGACGTAAGGCTTAGAGGAGTCTTGACATGGCTTCGAGAACCCGAAAAAGAGGTAAAATTGGAAATTCCTGTGCATCCGGCAAGAAAAAATGTATCAAAAATCACAAA
>NZ_JAQNCQ010000367.1:0-7113 GCF_028368005.1 Geitlerinema sp. CS-897
CCGCAGCACAAGTCATTTGTACCCGTGGGCAACGGGGAATTGAAAATGCCTGTGGAGTCAAAGCGGCGGGGGCTGAGGTCACTCAGTCTAGCTGGCGGGCTGTGAAGCAGGAAATCTTTGGGGCGACCCAAGGAATCTCCCAGCATACCCATTAGGGTTGCTGGGAGAGGATGTCAATGCTTCGACTCAAACTCGGCAATATCGAGCAGGGTCTTGAGAACCGAATCGGGGTTCAAACTGATCGAATCGATACCCAATTCCACCAAGAAACGGGCGAATTCGGGATAGTCGCTCGGGGCTTGACCGCAAATTCCGATCTTGCGACCGTTGGCTTTCGCCCGTTCGATGACCATCCGCACCATTTGTTTGACACCTTCGTTGCGTTCGTCGAAGATGTGCGCCACCAGCGCCGAGTCGCGGTCTAATCCGAGGGTCAACTGCGTCAAGTCGTTCGACCCGATGGAAAATCCGTCGAAGACTTCACTGTACTGGTCGGCGAGAATCACGTTACTGGGAATCTCGCACATCACGTACACTTGCAAGTCGTTTTCGCCCCGTTTGAGACCGTATTTTTCCATTTCCGTCAGCACTTTACGCCCTTCCTCGGGAGTGCGGCAGAAAGGAATCATGGGAATCACGTTCGTCAGTCCCATATCGTCGCGAACCCGTTTCAAGGCTTTGCATTCCAAGCCGTAGGCAGCAGCGTATTTAGGATCGTAGTAACGAGACGCACCGCGCCACCCGATCATCGGGTTTTCTTCCTTCGGCTCGAACTGTTTGCCGCCGAGGAGGTTGGCGTACTCGTTGCTCTTGAAGTCGGACATCCGCACGACTACCGGGTTCGGATAAAACGCGGCGGCGATGGTGCCGATGCCGTGGGCGAGTTTATCGACGAAGAAATCGGGTTTGTTCTCGTACTCGGCAGTCAGTTCGGCGATTTCCCGTTTGACGCTGTCGTCCTCGAGTTCGTCGAAGTGGAGTAATGCCAGGGGGTGAGCTTTGATGTGGTTGGCGATAATGAACTCGAACCGCGCCAAACCCACACCGTCGCAGGGAATCGAAGACAGACCGAAAGCTTCTTCCGGGTTGCCCACGTTCATCAAGATTTTCGTCTTGGTAGTAGGCAGGTTGTCGAGAACGGTTTCTTCGATTTCAAAGGGAACTAAGCCGGAGTAGACTTTTCCTTCTTCCCCTTCGCAGCAAGAGACGGTGACATCTTGTCCGGTGGTCAGGGTTCCGGTGGCTTTGCCGCAACCGACGATCGCCGGAATGCCCATTTCCCGCGCGATAATGGCGGCGTGACAGGTGCGTCCGCCCGCGTTGGTGACGATCGCGCTGGCTTTTTTCATGATCGGTTCCCAATCCGGGTCGGTTTTGTTGGTGACGAGGACTTCACCGGCTTGGAACTGGTCGATTTTGTGAACGTCGAGGATGACGCGGGCTTTGCCTTGTCCGATGGCTTCGCCAACGGCGCGACCGGACACGAGGACGTTACTGGTGCCTTGCAGCTTGTAGTGTTTGAGGACGTTTCCGGCTTTCTGGGATTGGACGGTTTCGGGACGGGCTTGAACGATGAACAGTTCGCCAGTTTGTCCGTCTTTCGCCCACTCGATATCCATCGGGGTGTAACTTCCCCGCACTTCGCTGTAGTGGTCTTCGATGATGCAAGCCCATTTCGCCAGGGTCAGCACTTCGTCGTCGGTGATGGCGAATTTTTGGCGATCGGGTTCGGCAACGGGGACGTTTTTCGTCAGTTTGCCGCCGCCGATGTCGTAGACCATTTTCAGTTCTTTGGAACCGAGGCGTTTTTCGAGAATCGGACGGAAGCCTTGTTGCAAGGTGGGTTTGAAGACGAAGTATTCGTCGGGGTTGACGGCACCTTGCACCACGTTTTCACCTAAGCCGTAAGCGGAGGTGATCAACGCGGCGTTTTTGAAGCCGGTTTCGGTGTCGATGGAGAACATGACGCCAGAGGCGGCCAGGTCGGAACGTACCATTTTTTGGACGCCCACGGACAAGGCAACGTCGAAGTGATCGAAGCCTTTAATGGTGCGGTAGGAAATGGCGCGATCGGTGAAGATCGATGCGAAACAACGGTGGCAGGCTTCGAGAACCGATTTAGCACCGTGGACGTTGAGATAGGTTTCTTGTTGTCCGGCAAAACTCGCGTCGGGTAAGTCTTCAGCCGTGGCGCTCGATCGCACGGCAACGTCGGTGTCATAGCTGTATTCTTTGCAGGCTTGACGGTATTCGGGATCGAACCGTTCGCAAAATTCCGTATCTGCGCCGTAGCGTTCGCAAAGCTTGAAGTAGGCGGTCGCGATCGCCACTTCGAGTTCTTTCGGAAATGGGGTGTTGAGAACTAAAGCTCGGGCTTGTTTGCCGCGATCTCGCAAGTTTTGCATGTCTTCCACGTCGAGATCGGAAAACAGCTTGCGAAGTTTGGTTTCGAGTCCGGCTTTTTCAACGAAGTAGCGATAGGCGTAGGCTGTGGTGGCAAATCCCGTCGGCACGCTGACGCCCTTTGACGCCAACTGCTGGATCATTTCACCGAGAGAGGCGTTTTTTCCTCCAACTAGAGGAACGTCGGCGATTCCGACTTCTTCAAACCACAGGACGAAGCTTTCGCTTTTAGGAACGCCAGATTGGATACTGGGAGCGCTGATAACCATATTTTTTCATCCCGCTCTACTTGCTTTCAATTTCTTATCTTATCGACTTTATTTTTTATATTGTTCTCTTTTTAATGTTTTTTTACGATCTTACAGAACTGTCATTTTCCAAGGATTTTACGGTTTATTTGCACTGAAGGAAGACTTGTAAAAACTTGTTACGCTTTTGATTTTTTGTGACATTTTGTACTAAAATAATCCCGATCGATAATAAAATGTTAATTGTCATTAATTCTTGGATTCATTGCTCTTCAAGTATTGTAAAATAAGGTTTGTAATTTTATTTTTTTTTAATATTTCCATTCCTTTAAGTAAAGCGTTTGTTGTTTATTTTTAAATGTAAACAAAGCGATAAGTTTTACTGTATCAGTCTGGCATCTCAATTAATTCGAGCTTATTGAAGAAATATAGCAGTCCCAAATGAGTCGTCAAACATTAAAACACCAGAAAAAATCTGATTCCCCGTTCCCCGTTCCCCGTTCCCGATTCCCTTTTTGTCTCAATTTTGTTACACAACTGATTTAGGGTTGCTATAGGCTCTACTATCGAGAATGTCGAACGAGATTTCAAAGGTTTCAGCCATTGGAGTTTCAGCCAGACTCAATTTTTCGAGGTGTCCGGTCGTCTGTGTTAAACAGAGCGACAAGGTTGTCAAATCGGTCAAGTTTGAGGCAGAAAGCGGGAAAAAGTCGGCGCAATAGTCGAAAAACAGCGTTTTTATACGGAATACAAATCTCAAACAGTGGTTTTGCCAAACCCTACATCCCCCTCTCTGTGTCCTCTGTGCCTCTGGGCGTGAAGACTTCTTGAAACCCAGCTTATCGGCAACGGATTCCGTATTAAACTGTAAAATGCGGCATTGTCGGCGATCGCAGCCGAATATTACTTAAATCGAGCGATCGCCCGACGCGATTTTTTCCTCAAAGGAATGCCATCTCAAGGACGACGAGTCGCGTGGGACGGGTAAGGATCGAAGAGGTGTTGCACGAGAGAGGCCGCTGGCGGAACGTACACCCAGCGATCGCCAGATTCCTCTGTACGATAGGTCAGCAGCGTCACGTGGAGATACCCGTCAGCTCGTCCCAAAGCTTCGCCGAGGCGTCGATATCCGAGATGACGGCGACCCAAACCGCAAAGTCTGAGGAGGTAATTCGGAATTTGGGGACTAGAAAACACAGTACAGTCCGATGGCATCGATCGCAGCGTTCCGTCGGTGACAAACACGAGCTGACCGTTCGCCCACCCATCGAAAGGAGCAAACACTTTCCCGCTCGTGCGTAACGAAAGTTCTCCAAAAGCTGCGACCACTCGGCGTTCGGCAATTTCGTCGCCAGCAGCGATCGAAACATCGGAGGCGACAGTCACCTCAGAGACGATAGGCGTCTCGAACGTTGGCGGATCGGGCATCCAGCGGACGCCCGGTCGATCCGAAGCTTCGAGACTGTATCCGATATAGCGATCGCCCTCGTAAGCCACCACTGCGAAAGCCCCCTCAGTCGTGCGGTACAACTCTCGCTCGGTCAGAACGCCGTCGCGCAGGGCGACTTTCGGTAACAGGCAATAAGGAGACCCCAACTGTTGCCGAACGGTCGCCGCATCGGGGTTTTCGCTCCCGTGTAGCGCTTGCAAGCGATCTAAGGTTAAAGTCGTCTCAGCATCGATAATACGAGTACAAGCCGGTCGAAACGTCGTCGTTTCCTCAGAGCGATCGGCTGCCACTGCTGCCAACACAGAAATCGCCGTGGTGACAGCGAGGCCGACTCCGTAAATTGCGTTCCAACGGACTCCAAGCGGTTTGCGAGCGTCGATCTCCATAGTCGAACAAAAGAGGGTGGGCGAACGAGAACCGAAGCCAGATTTTGAATACAGACTCTTGAAGAGAGCGGTTTAAATGCCGAAGTTTAAATAGCGTACAAAAATTCAGACATCCCTACGATAGCAGATGCCAACAACAAGCGGCGAGGGAACTCCTCGCCGCTTCACCCGCAATACTCGATTGTCAAAGCGGATTAATCGTCGTAAACCCGGCATTCAGCAGCATCGGGGTTGTCCTCGCAGTAGGTATCAAACGAGGTTTTTTGCGGCTTTTGCTTTTGGTGAGCTGCTTCGGCTTGCAATTCTTCGACAGCATCCCAGGCCGCCGCACAATCTTGAGACGTAGCACCACTGGTATCGCAGACAGCCCGAGCCGCCTCGCGTTCTTGTTCGATCTGTTTTTGAATGTCGTTCATAGTCTCCTATTGGATCTACTCTTCGTCGATCTGTTCACCCTATTCAGTATAGGGAATCTTTTCCTAGCAGGCAGTTCGCCTACCCGTACCCGTACATCGTTGCTAGAGAACGAACGGTTCTATACCATTACTCTTACTGGACATCACTCTCCCGTGGCGTATCCCGATCTATATTTTTAAGATTTGACACCGCCGACGGGCCGATCGAAGAGGGACTGACGGTCGATGGCGATCGAGGTTTCTTCGACCAACTCGAACAACCACTAGCGATTGCAAGGACTAGCCTATGGAGTGGGTTAACGCTTTATCGACGCGCCCCTCGCTCGAAGCCGCAGTGCAGGAGGCCGCAGACGCCGCACAACAGGCGTTATCCGAACCGCCGGATTTAGGATTGGTATTTATTTCCTCGGCCTTTGCCAGCGAATATCCCCGTTTGATGCCCTTGCTGCGCGAACGCTTAGACGTTCCTACGCTGATCGGATGTGGGGGGGGCGGTATTGTCGGGAGTACGCCAACCGATGCCAGTACTGTCGAAATTGAAGGGGGCATTGCCTTAAGTTTGACGCTCGTAAGCTTGCCCGACGTTGAAGTTCGGAGCTTTTTTCTTCCATCTGACGAACTCCCCGATCTCGACAGTCCCCCCGAACGTTGGATCGAAGCCGTCGGCGTTTCCCCCGAGTCCGATCCGCAGTTTATCGTGTTAGCCGATCCGTTCATGTCGCGAATTAACGATTTGCTGCAAGGACTCGACTACGCTTATCCAACTGCCTCGAAAGTCGGAGGACTCTCGAGCAGTCCCGGTATTCGAGGGGCGAACTTGTTCTTTAACGATCGCGCCGTTCGAGAAGGGGCGGTTGGCGTCGCTCTCTCTGGCAATATTACTCTCGATAGCATTGTCGCTCAGGGATGTCGTCCCATCGGGAAACCCTACCGCATCGCCGAGGGGGAACGAAACATCATTTTAGCGCTCGACGAACTCGGCGCAACGGAATCGGCACGTCCGCCGCTGGAGGTTTTACGGGATTCGATCGTCGAACTGAGCGAAGCCGATCGCGAACTGGCCCAAAATTCGCTGTTTATCGGCGTCGTCAGCGATGAATTCAAACAAACCCTCGAACCGGGAGATTTTCTGATTCGCAAT
This sequence comes from Geitlerinema sp. CS-897, assembly GCF_028368005.1. Lineage (NCBI taxonomy): Bacteria > Bacillati > Cyanobacteriota > Cyanophyceae > Geitlerinematales > Geitlerinemataceae > Geitlerinema > Geitlerinema sp. CS-897. The sequence goes on from NZ_JAQNCQ010000367.1 coordinate 6,045, forward strand.
CTCATCGGTGTCGATCCCCAAGCGGGGGCTGTCGCGATCGGCGATCGCGTGCGTCCGGGTCAGCGGGTGCAGTTTCACCTTCGGGACGCTAAAACCTCCGCTGAAGATTTGGAAGCTTTGCTTGAAAAGTATTGTCGCGACGCGGGTTCGACCGCTCGTCCTTTCGGTGCGTTGATGTTTTCCTGTCTCGGACGGGGCGAGGGACTCTACGGCGAAGCTAACTTCGATTCTCGCCTGTTTCACCGCTATCTCGATGGCGTTCCCCTCAGCGGTTTTTTCTGCAACGGTGAAATCGGCCCCGTCGGTGGTAATACCTTCCTCCACGGTTATACGTCGGTGTTCGGTATTTTGCGGCCGGCATCGAGGTGACGAGAGAATTCGACCCTCGCCTGTCGCGGGTTTTGTGAGACTCGATCGAAAAACTTGGGTCTAAAACCCCGTCCCTCCAGGGCGGTGAGGAGGTCGACCGGGTGCGATCGCATGAACCCATCGCGCCTTATTTTATTGACATTTATTTTAAATAGCTTTATGGTAATAAAACAGAATAACGAATAAAAGGTATAAGTAGCCATGAAAATCGCCGTTCCCGTCGCCAGTCACGAAGGAGAGAATGCCGCACTGGGGGAGAGCTTCGGACGGTCGGACTATTTCGCCATCGTGGAACTCGACGATAGAGGCATTGAATTTATTGAGAATCCAGCTCGACAAGACGGTAGCGGAGCCGGAATCAAAGCCGTGCAAGCCGTGGCCGATGCAGGCGTCGAGGCGGTCGTCGTTCCGCGTTTGGGACCCAAAGCCGTTCGAGCCTTGAAAGATGCTGGAATCACGGCGTTTGAATTTACGGGAGATACACTCGAAAGCGCGATCGCAGCCTTTCAAGCCGGACAACTGAGCGAATTTTCCCCTGAAGGTTGCGGACATCAGCATTGTTGACATCCTCACCGCCCTGGAAGGACGGTGATTCCCAAACCTCGCGATTTGGGTTCCTGCTTCCTTCTCTCTCGAGTTTTTCGCAGTTGCTCTCCGGATCGAGATCCTTCAAGTCTTACACTCGCTTCACAGGCTGTAA
>NZ_JAQNCQ010000368.1:0-5332 GCF_028368005.1 Geitlerinema sp. CS-897
CGCGCCCCCCCCCCCACGACTGCGGAGACTAGATTATATCTTAGCCGCTGACGCGGGACTGTCGCTGTGAGTTTCTCGCTCGCTAGAGTGCTGACAGATGGGAATTTCGAGACGAAATTCCGTCCCGAGACCCAGTTGCGAGTTGCACTCAAAACGACCGTGATGTTTGTCTACCACGATTTGATAGCCGATCGACAGTCCCAGCCCCGTACCGATTCCGACGGGTTTCGTCGTAAAGAAGGGATCGAAAATGCGCGATCGCACCGTTTCGGGAATGCCACAGCCGTTATCGCAAATCGTCACGCGCACCCAATTTTCCGCGCTCGCTTCGGTGCGAATCTCGATCGTGCGCTTGCCCTTGCTCTCGTCGAATCCCTCGAAGGCTTCGATCGCGTTGCTCAGCAAATTCATAAACACCTGATTGAGCTGTCCGGCGTAACATTCAACCGGTGGCAGTTCGCCGTAATGCTTGGCGATCTCGATTTCCGGGCGGTTGGCTTTAGCTTTCAAGCGGTGGTGCAAAATCGTCAGAGTGCCTTCGATACCGTCGTGAAGATCGACCGGTTTGAGATCGGATTGGTCGAGGCGGGAGAAGTTCCGCAGCGACAGCACGATTTGGCGGATGCGCTCTGCCCCGATTTTCATCGATCCTAGCATTCGGGGTAAATCTTCGATGAGAAACTCGAGATCGATTTCCTCGGCGCGATCGAGAATTTCCGGTACGGGTTGAGGATAGTACTGTTGATAAAGCTGCAACAGTTCGATCAGCTCTTCGGTATACTCCGTCGTATGAACCAAGTTCCCGTAAATGAAGTTGACGGGATTGTTGATTTCGTGGGCGACCCCCGCTACGAGCTGTCCCAAACTCGACATTTTTTCGCTTTGAATCAGTTGCGTTTGCGTCTGTTTGAGTTCTTCGAGCGCCCGTTCGAGCTGTCGAGCTTTCGCGTTGGCGGTTTCAGTGGCTTGGCGGCTTTGCGCGAACAGTTCCGCTTGCGAGATAGCAATGGCGGCTTGTTTGGCCAGTTGTTCGACGACTTCGACTTCGCGGGGTCTCCACTGACGCGAACCTTGACACTCGTGAGCCACGAGCAGTCCCCACAAGACCTCGTCGCGACGCACCGGAACGATGAGACTCGCCCGGACTTGTAGAGAGTCGAGAAACCTTCGGTGACAGGGAGTCAGATCGATCGCGTCGAGGTCGGCGATCGCTTTAGCGCCCCCGAGTCGGTACTGCTGGCGCACCCGTTCGGGAAAGCAGCCCGGTGGGGTTTGTTGTCCCAAAATGGATTTCCACGAACCGCGCACGTCTTCGACGGTAATTTCTCCGCGTTCGGCATCGAGGAGCTGGTAAATGACGACGCGATCGGTATCGAGGAGGGCGCGGACTTCACGGACGATGGTTTGTAAAATTTGTTCGGAGTCGAGACTGCCGCGAATTTGGTCGGCAATTTGAGCGAGCGCTTCGGTCAGTTCGAGGGATTGTTGGAGTTCGGCAGTGCGCTCGGCCACCTGTCGTTCTAACGTGGCGTTGAGAGTTTGCGCTTCCCGGTACAGTAAATACTGTTGGATGGCAGAGGCAAACCGTTCGCCGAGTTCCCGAGCCAGGAGTCGATCGTCCTCCGTCCAGGGTTGAGACTGACCCCGTTTGAGCTGTCTCCACGCCTCAAACGACTGACGGGGGCGTTGCTGTAGTTCGGTCGGGTCGAACTGTCCGGCCCACCAGATTTCGGTATCGGTTTCCGGGCGAAAGAGACTCAGATAGCCTAAAAACTGTTGTCGGTAGTGGAGGGGCAACACCAGCACCCCGCGAATTCCCACATCGAGAAAGGCATCGGCGACGGACGCCAGTTCGGGAACGGCGGTAAGGTTTTGCGTCTCGAACAGGGGTTTAGAAGACTGTCCGTTGTCTTGAGAGCGGTCTCGAACCCAAGACTCTCCCCAGTCACGATATACGTTTTCTAAGGTCGGAGTTTCGCCGAAGTCCGGGCAGACGCCACAGTACACATGGAGGGGGGAGTCGTTGGCAACGTAGAGTTTTCCACCGACACCGTCGAAGGCTTCGACCGTGGCTTCGAGCGCGGCTTCGAGTTCGATGGTGGGTCGAGCGTGTAGGAGAGTGGAGATCCGGTCGATCGTGGCTTGGCGTTGGGTTTGGCGGCGCGTTTCGGCTAGCAGTTCCGCTTGAGCTAAGGCGATCGACAAGCGATCGACCACGGCTTGAACCAGTTGTAATTTAGGGCGATCGTAGTGACGGGGTTCGATGTGGTGGGCGACGAGCAATCCCCACAGGCGATCGCCTTGGAGAATAGGAACGCCGAGGGAGGACGCCACCCCCATCGAGGTGAGATACTCGGCGTGACAGCCATCGAGGGTTCGGTGTTCGTCTGGCAGATCGGAGGCTTCAGTTTGACTCAACCCGATCAAACGTTGGCCGACATTAATCACAGTTCGTACTCGCTCCTTTACGAACCGTTCTCGAGCTGACCGTGGGATGTCGTCGGCGGGAAAGGACAGCCCGAGAAGAGAGGGAAGTCGCCCTTCAACTACAGATTCGGCCACCACTTCGCCACTGTCGTCGGCGTTGAATCGATAGATTTTGACCCGATCGACCTCGAGGAACGCTCGCGTTTCGACTGCTGCCGCATCGAGAATTTCTTGCAGCTCCAACGACTGGCGAATTCGGTTGGTCATTCGGTGCAACAAAACCTCACGATCGAGGCGTTGTTTTAAATCTTGGGTTTGCTCCTCTACGTTCATTGAAAAGTCTCCTACTCGCTCCTCAGATCGCTGTTGGGGTTCGATGGGTTTTCGCGCGAAAAAAAGCGATCGTGTTTGCCAGTCTCGCGTTACTAAAACAGTTTAGGTATTTCTTCATTATAAAGAAAATCGAAAAATTCGATAAAAGATCGAACAAACCTCAGTATTCTATCGGGGGTAAGCGATGAGAACCTCAAAGGGCTGGCCACTAACCTCTTCACTCTCCAGACTTTTTCATTTTTTATTACAAATTGTAAAGGTGGGGATCGACGGCCGATCGGTGACTCGAGGATCGATTTCTGCTAAGCGGAGCGATGAATTTCACAGACGAATTGTCAGATCCGCCGTCTTTTTCCGATCGGTTTGTCTCCTACCTCCACCGGTTGAAAGATCGGCGATCCCCAAATGCAGGCAGTTATTGCTTCTCAGGGAAAAATCCTCGCAGACGTATAATCGAATCGGAGTCGTCCCTCACCACCAAGTTTTCCCATTTCGGCTCCCTGATTTTATCCTTGGACTCCCCCAATCCCGATGAAGTTTCCGCGTTTTACTTCTCCTGCGATCGCCCTGATTTTCCTCTTCACACTCAGCAGTTGCACGACCTCCTCCGATCCGTCTGCAACCGTCACGCCATCTCCGACAACCCCACCGACCGCGACGCCCGACCCCACGCCGACCGCGACGCCCGACCCCACGCCAACCGCGACGCCCGACCCGCTTTCCCAAGCCCCCGCGTCCGCACCGCCCGAACCGCTTTCCCAAGCCCCCGCATCCGCACCGACCCCACCTTCCGAGCCGACTCCCACCCCCACACCGCAACCCGCCGCCGTCCGTCTCGTCAGTTGCACCACGACTATGGCGAGAGTGAGCGATCCCGACGCTCCTCTCAACGTGCGATCGGCCCCAGAAGTCGCCGAGGGCAATATTGTCGGAACTCTCGATAACGGAACCTTCGTATCTGTCGAAAGCGACGAGGGATCTTGGTGGAAAATTTCCGATCCCGTTGCTGGGTGGATTTACAAAGACCTGACCGAGAGCGGTTGCAACCAAAAAGTCGCCAGAGTCCAGTTTCCCGTCAACGCCACCGCCATTACCTTGGGCGATCGCTTTATCGGAACTGGAACTCACCAATACTATCTCGAGGCAGCGGCCGGACAAACCACGACCCTAACCGCCCTCGAAGGACCGCTTCCGTTTTTCTACTCTCCCAACGGAACAGAACTCACCAACGCGGCAGGAATGAGAGGAGAATCGACTTGGACGGGACGGCTTCCCGAAAGCGGCGATTACACCCTCGAATTTCCCTCCAATTATAAAGGCTATGAATACGAGGTGAAGGTTGAAATTCAGTGATGAGGAGAAGGGGAGGGAGAGAAGGGGAGAAGGGGAGAGGGGGAGAGGGGGAGAGGGAGCAACTGTTACCTGTTAACTGTCTTCACTGGTGACTGGTGACTGGTGACTGTACAAAACGTTATCAATTATCGATTTTCTCATGTCTTTACCTGAAAATAGCCGCGTGCAGTTGACCTCTGACATGACGATCTGTCGCGTTCTCAACGGAATGTGGCAGGTGTCTGGCGCTCACGGACGCATCGATCCCGAACGTGCTATCGATGCCATGTTCGATTACGTCGATGCTGGCTTTACCACTTGGGATCTGGCGGATCACTACGGCCCGGCCGAAGACTTCATCGGTGAATTTCGGCGACGACTGGCAAACCAACGCGGTGAAGCGGCGTTAGAAACCGTACGAGCCTTTACCAAATGGGTACCGCGCCCCGGACGCATGACGCGAGCGATCGTCGAAAAAAATATCGATCGCGCCCGCGATCGCACGAACGCCGAAACTTTAGATTTGTTGCAGTTTCATTGGTGGGACTATCGCAACCCGAACTATCTCGACGCGTTGGCGCACATGAGTGACTTACAACAAGAGGGGAAAATCCGACATTTAGCGTTGACGAATTTCGATACCGAACACCTTCAAATTATTCTCGAGAACGGCATAGAAGTGGTCTCGAACCAAGTCCAGTTTTCCCTTCTCGATCGCCGTCCTTTAGTGAAAATGATACCGTTTTGTCAAGAACGGGGCGTTCGACTACTCGCTTACGGAACGCTCTGCGGCGGGTTCCTGTCCGAAAAATGGATCGGAGATCCCGATCCCGGTTCATTTGGCTTAGAAACCGTCTCGCTTCGCAAGTACAAACAAATTATCGATGCTTGGGGCGGGTGGAACTTGTTTCAAGACTTACTGTCAACCCTCAAGGCGATCGCCGACAAACACCGCGTCAGCTTGGCTAACGTCGCCGTGCGCTACGTTCTCGAACAACCTGCGGTAGCCGGAGCGATCGTCGGGGCGCGATTGGGGTTGAGCGAACACATTGCCGATAACGCGCGAGTGTTCGACTTCAGCTTAGACGACGAAGACCGCCAGCGTTTAGAACCGATTTGGGAGCGATCGCGGGATCTTTTCCCCATTATCGGCGACTGCGGCGACGAATATCGTTAGCGTTACGGGCGTTTGACGAATTCGCAAGACTGACAACAGAAGCCGATCGCTCGTGAGTTAGAG
>NZ_JAQNCQ010000369.1:0-16326 GCF_028368005.1 Geitlerinema sp. CS-897
CCCCTCCACTCGCCCGGCGGCGAGTGGGTTACGCGGTGTTGCTCCTCATTGCCGCGCCCTAACCCCCACCTGTTCCTATGTGGTTGAATGCGGGCTAATTTTGTTCAAAGTTTGCAAAGAGTTTGCAACGATTTAGTTGTGAAAAAGTTGTTGAAACAACCTAGCTGACGTTAGAGGCGGCAAACGCAACCGCTACGACACCTGCAACGAGTACAGCAGCTAAAGCGCCAAAAACAATGTAATTCCGTTTTTCTTTCTGGGTTGGCGGCTCTGCGGTGTACATCTTGGGTTCTACCGCGAAGTTATTCAAACGACCGCCATCTTCTTCGGTGTAAGGCATGAAGTAGTCCTCTACGCTACGTGTCTGCGGATCATCCTATCACAACTAAACGTCACTTTTGTTGCATTTCTTAATATTGTCTTTGCATTTCTTAACGCTTTACGAGTGAGTCGGGAGGAATCCCGAGCTTATAACCCTTGCTGCGGTTGAGTTTGGTGCGCGACACCAGACGACCATCGGAACAATGGTCGATGCTATTTTCTCGCCCGCGTCACGACACCCCACCGCCGACGATGGTGACGATTTCGAGGCGATCGCCTTCTTGGAGTTGTGTTGAGTCCCAATATTGACGGTGTAGAATTTCGCCGTTGTATTCCACTGCAATCAAGCGAGGGTTCAAGCCAATTTGTATTAAAAAATCGGGAAGCGATCGCCCTTCAGAACAGGTTTTTAATTCGCCGTTGACTTTGAGATTGATAGTCATAAAAAAAGCCAGAACGTCTTCTTGATAAAGATTTTGAGATTTAGAATCTTACAATGAATTGACATTAATTTCAAGAAAAATTGTTTTAAAGAAACAATTTTTCTTGAATATCGATCCTGTCTTTTTTCGATCTTCAAACAGTTAAAGAAAGCAAAACAAGCTTGCATTGAAAGTGACAAAATTACTCATCGTTCATCTCTCGCATCCGTTCGACCCAAGCCAGTTGAGAGAGAAAGTACTGCGTAACGAGGGTAGGTTGTTCCGCCTCAGCGATCGCTCGCACCATCGCCACGCGATCGCCCCCAGCCATGAAGATATCCCTGATATTGTTCATATCGATGCCGCCGATGGCGAACCAGGGAATCGGACAGTGTTCGGCAGCGTAGCGCACGTATTCCAAACCCGCCGGTTTTTTTCCCTGCTTCACTGGCGTCGCGTATACTGGGCCGACGCCGATATAGTCTACCCCTTCATCGAGGGCGCGGCGCATTTCCTCCGGGTTCGTGGTCGATCGCCCCACAATGCGGTGAGATCCCAACAACTGCCGCGCCAAAGCCACCGGAACGTCTTTCTGTCCCAAGTGTACCCCGTCCGCATCGACGGCTAACGCCAAATCCACGCGATCGTTCATTAAAAACAACGCTCCGTAGCGATGGCAAAGTTGCTTGAGTTTCTGGGCCCTTTGCAAGCGGGTTACGTCGTCGGCGTTTTTATCGCGATATTGCACCAGAGACAACCCCCCTTGCAGTGCTGCTTCGACCACCTCGAACAAATTGCCAGACGGTGTCGTAACGAAGTATAACCGAGACTGTTCGAGTGCTTGCTGGCGTCGGTACGCCAAAAAGCGACTTTCTAGGGTATAAACTTGGTAGCGCATTTGTTTGCACGCCGCCCCCAAGTCCGGGCGATAAAGCTTTCCGTACTCCTCGAGGACGCGCAGCGCCTCTTCAACCCGACAGAGGTTCGCCTGCAACACCTGTTCGACACTGGCGCGTTGAGATTCCTGGGGATGGGTCAGCTCCGTTCCGGGGTCGTCTGGGGTATTCCGTGCCGCTCGGAGAGTCGGATCGTGCCAACGTGCCAGTTCTTGGCGCAACCCTTTGCACGTCTCCGTCAAGCGAACGTCGTTCAAGCCGAAGCGACACCATTCCTCGATAATTCTCAATCCTTCCCGCGCGCGATCGAGGTTGGCGTCTAAAATGCGGCAAACGGCCGGTGGAACGAAGGGTTTAGCGTTGTTTCGTTCTTCCACGAACACTTCTCCCTCGATAACGTTTGGATCTTGAATTTCGCGAACGTTCATAGAAATTGATGGTGATGGGTTCTGCCGTAACGGGAGCATCTGCACGTCGCGAGTTCGATGTTGGTTTCCTCACATTTTGGAGTTCGCCCATGCAGTTTAGGTTTCTCCTGTCGCTCCTGCGAGCGATCGGTCGGTTCGACCGTCTCGGAACGGGTGTCGCCGTTGGGGTGGTTCTGCTTTGCGAGTTGACGTTCGCCCCCTCGCCCCTCGCTCAGTCACTCGAAACGCCCTTCGATCGCCGAGGTGCGATCGCCACCGAGCCTTCCCAAACGCGACTGCTTTATGTCGATCCGGTTCGGGGGAGCGATCGCACCGAGTCCGGCAGTGCTGAAACCCCTTTCGGCACGATTACCCGCGCCCTCGCCGTCGCGCAGCCAAATACCGTAATTATACTCAGCCGAGGCACGTACAGCACCCAAACCGGCGAAATCTTTCCGATCCGTCTGAAATCGGGGGTGACGCTGTACGGCAATCCCGAGGAACGAGGACGCCAAGTCGTCATCTTCGGCGGCGGTACAGTCTCGATAGCTTCGGGAACGCAGCGAGTGGCGATCGTCGGGGTCGACGGTGCGGGACTCAACGGCGTCACGGTCAGCAATCCTGAAGGTCACGGCGTTTGGGTCGAATCTGGCAGCCCTTGGGTCGTCAACAGTCGCTTTTCGGGCAACGGCGGACGAGACATTGCCGTGACGGCCAACGGCCGACCCGTGTTACAGAACAATGTAATGCAGAACGACTCGAACGCAATGGAGAATCGAGCCGATCGCGCCACGGTCGCCCAGCGTTCCACAGAAAACTCCGATGGCGTTGCCGTCGTCACCTGGGGCAGCCGTCAGGCGTTTCGCTTGGATTCTGGCAGTCGCCCTCGTCTCAACAACAAGCCGCAAATTGCCTATCGGGGAGTCGATCGCCCCTTCTCGATTCCCCAAGCGACCCTCGGCACGCTGCCGCCGCTTCCGGTTCCGAACTCGAGTCCTCCCTTGGGCGATCGCGGTGATTTACCCTTACCCTCAACCGAAGTCATTTCCTTGGTTCCCGGCGCACCTCCACCGCCGCCTGCATACACGGACGACTTAGTCACCGCCCGATTGCGCTACCGCATTCTCGTCGTCCCGCGCAACAGCACCGAGGCCAGTTTGGTTCGTCTAGTGGTTCCCGACGCCTTCACCGTGCGCCACTCTGACGGTAGTTTCACGCAAGCCGGAGCCTTTCGCAATCGCGATCGCGCCGAACGGGTATTACAGCAACTGCACGAAAACGGCTTGAACGCCCGTTTAGAGGAATTGCCCTAGGGAGAGGGGGAGAGGGGGAGAAAGGGAGAAGGGGAGAGGGGGAGAGGGGGAGAAAGGGAGAAACTATGAACTGTTCCCCGTTCCCCGTTCCCTGTTCCCTGTCTTCACTGGTGACTGTTTTTAACTGTTATGGGTTTTCGAGACTTCTTCAACGACCCACGCGAAGGTTTGTAAGACTTGTTGTAACGTCAACTCGTCTTGCATGGCCGACAGGCGGAGGTTGGGAAAGCGGGTTTCCGTGGGATTCGTCGGCAGTGCCATCCCGATGGAACTGAATTTCGATCGCAGTTCGTTCCACTTTTCCGGGTCGTCGAAGGGCGATCGCGAACCGTAGCTTTGGGAGGAAATTTCCAAACCGCCCCAAATCCCCACGTTAAACAAATCTCGTCCCGGCTGACCCTGGCGACTGGGCAACGACACCACGAAGCCACCGTAATTGTCACCTTTGCCCCATTGCACCTCCACCTGTGGGGTCTTATTTTTCGCCCACTCGTAGATTTTCCCGGCGATTTTAGCTTCTTCCCGCCCTCGACGCGCCTCGAATTCTTGGAAAAACGAAGTTTCGTCCCAACGCCGCCGTTCCCGCGTCGCACTGGACTTTTTCAAGCGGGCTTCTGCTGTTTGTCCGAGAACTCGGGGAACGAGCATCCGCAGGTTGTCCGGTTCGCGATCGGTGTATTGCTTGAGTTCGATCGCCAGCACTTCCGCCGGGTCGACTTGTTCGTTGAGGAATTCCACGACCCGCCGCAATTCCGAGGGGATGATATCGGCGACGAAGACCAAGCGTAGTTTTCCAGCTTGTAGGTGAGTTTTCACCTTTTGCCAAAACCGTTCCTCGTCGGCTTCCGTTCCCAAAAATTCTTCAAACACCTGTTCCGGATCGCGGCCGAGTTCGCGACAGTTGGTTTCAAACTGCGACACGATGGTATCGACAGGCCAGTAAATGCTGGCGTTGGCGGCGTAGTCGAGCATTTGACCGATAATTTCCTGGCGCACGCGGCTGTTTTCGACCCGTCGCACTTCCACCAGAGTCGGAATCGCGTTTTGATCGATAAACAGGCGATCGAGCGACCAACGGGCGGTTCCGTCTTCTTCAGAGGGAATCGGGGTTTCTCGCTTTACCAGCAACCAATGACGGGGGAGAGCCGTATCGATTTGATCCCCAGCCAGTAGGTTGGGATAGGTTTCGAGAAGTTCTTGCAGTTGTTCTTCGGATTCGTAAGATTGTTCTGACATCTCGACCAACTGCTCGTCGTCCTGAATCAGATAAATGCCTCCACCCATCGATTGTCCTCTGTAGCGTTGCTGTAAAAATTGCTAAACATCTGTCTGCGACGGGATTGAATTACCCGAGGCAACCGGAGAACACGCGCTCGGCAGCGCCTGTCATGTAAACGCGCCCGTTATCTTGCGACCACTCAATTTCTAGCTGTCCGCCCGGAAGTTCGACTGTGGTTTTGCGATCGCAACGTTGGGTGAGAACCCCTGCCACGACGGACGCACAAGCACCCGTTCCACAGGCCAGCGTAGCACCTGCCCCCCGTTCCCACACCCGCATTTTTACGGTATTCGGCGCTTTAACCTCGATAAACTCCGTATTAATTCGCTGGGGAAATTCCGGATGGCGCTCGAATTGCGGTCCGATTCGCGCCAGATCGATGGCGTCTGCGTCTTCGACAAATGCGATACAGTGGGGGTTGCCCATACTCACGCACGTAACCGACCACGTCCGATCGCCGACTTCGAGAGAGCGATCGATGACTTTGTCAGTCTCGGCGGCCAGGGTCGTGGGAATTTCCCCGGCGAGCAGTCGCGGCAGACCCATATCCACTTTAACCCGTCCGTCCGTCTGTCGTTGGGGGGCGATGACCCCTGCTAGGGTATGGATGCGGTAGATGTCTTTGGCGCGATCGCCGTCGAGTTCGGCGACGAACTGCATGAAGCAGCGAATTCCGTTCCCGCACATTTCCGGTTCGGAACCGTCAGAGTTGAAAATCCGCATGGCGTAGTCGGTATCCCCCACGCCGGGAAGTACGAAAATTACACCGTCAGCACCGATACCGAAATTGCGGTGACACAGCCGCTCAGCGTCTTGGGGGGTCAAAACGGGGGCCGATTGGTGGCGGTTGTCGATGAGAATGAAATCGTTGCCTAAACCGTGATATTTGGTAAATTCGATAGCCATCGTGAGTCAGAGGTGTTGCTGACGGTATGGGGATAGGGACGGACGCGATCGCTGATTTCCCGAATCTTGATGAAGTCGGCACGATCGCGCAGTCTCACAAAGTGTTGTCCGGTCGGTTGCCGCGATCGCGTCTGTCCGCACCATCGTAGAATACGTTAGGGTCTCTGGTGTCTATTATGTTACAGGAGTGTAAATCATGACGATCGATCTCGATACGAGCCTTCCGAGCATTCGCTTTTTTCAAGAGTACGTTAAAAACAAAACTCGTTTGGAGTTACAAACGACTCTCGGCGAGCGACTCGTTGGGAATTTAATGTGGCAAGATCCAATTTATTTTTGTTTTCAAAACGAGGAAGGACATCAGTATTTTGTGAATCGCGAGTTAGTGGTTTATATCAAGCCAACTGAGATACAGGATTCCGAATCTGAAGACTCGGACGAGTAATTCTGTATTTCATGGCTGCCCTGTATTTTTAGAAAAAATAAATATCAGCTCGTTTTTTGCATGAAGTTGTTTTTCTTGCGATCGCTTCATGTTTTTCTGGTTTTGAAACTGCATTGCCCGAAAACAAATACTCGATGGATTGCCTAAAATTTCGAGGCTACACAGTGTAAATTTTAGGTAAATTTTAGCAAGATCGCTCGTCTTAATATACTTGCAATCCTGCACAAAAACATCGAATATTGCAATCTTTAAAAATGCAGTTTCGATCGCAATAAAAAACCTAACGCGATCGCAATTCAAAATTCGGCTGCAATGTCAGTAACTCTCCCGGTTGGTAGCTGTGGGTAATCCGTCCGGCTCCCCGTAAAATCCGAAAATAATTGCGGGCGACCTCACCACCGTGAGGTGATAACTCGTCGATACCGATCCCGTTACGTCCGAATTCCCGTCCAGAACTGTGAATATATCGATTTTTTCCCAAATACAGCCCCACGTGGTTCGTTTTCTGAGGCGTTCCGAAAAACACCAAATCCCCAGCTTGCAACGCCTCGATCGAAATCGGTTCGGCAAAAGCTTCCTGTAAATAAGCATCCCGAGGCAACCAAATCCCCACCGAAGCAAATGCCGCCTGTATCAACCCCGAACAATCGTAATTCGGACCGACCGTTCCTCCCCACAAATAAAACTCGTGTTCCGCCATCGCGCGATGCGTAAACTCGATAACTTGGGGAATCGCCGCCCGAATTTCCGCTTGACTGAGATCGAGGGGAGAATAAGAGGTTTCCACACGTTCGAGGTGGCGTACCGCCTCCAGCTTTATCCATCCTGGGTAATCGTCTTCGCACAGGCGCACGAACGCAGAAGGAGTCTTCTCAGACGGCAGTGATACAATTCGCAGGTGTCGCCCTGTCGCCGCTTGAGTGGCCAACGCTTCACAGCGGGGGGAATCGTAGAGGTCGACTGCTGCTAGGCTGCAATATTCAGCGACTCGATTCAATTCGACCATTTCGATAGTGACTTTCAATACTGACTGGACATTTGACGATGACGTTTTTTAGAAAAGACGACCGACTTCAAGAGTACGGCGATCGCATTTTACAAGCGACCTGGGATACCTTTCCGGAGCTATCGGAAAATCAGATCGCCTTAACCTGGATTCCCTACGACCCTCCAATCGCCGTCAACACGGGAGGCGCCCTCAGCGCAACCGAATTTTGGAAGTACCAACCTCGAGGCTTTCATTATCGCGGAGTCGAACGCATCTATCCGGCAAGCGTCGTCAAACTATTCTATCTAGTGGCGGTCTACGAATGGTTAGAAAAAGGGATGCTTCAACCCTCTCCCGAACTCGATCGCGCCGTTCGCGACGCGATCGTCGATTCGAGTAACGACGCCACCAGTTTAGTCGTTGACGTTCTCACCGGAACCACCAGCGGGCCGGAACTTCCCGCCGGGCCCTTTGAAACCTGGAAAATGCAGCGGAACCTCGTCAACCGCTATTTTCACGCGTTAGGATGGCCGGAACTCGAAACGATTAACGTCAACCAGAAAACCTGGTGTGACGGAGCTTACGGTCGAGAACGGGCGTTTCTCGGCACGATGATGGAAAATCGCAATATGCTGACGACGAACGCCACCGCTCGACTGCTACACAGTATTATTGGCGGTGTTGCAGTTTCTTCCCAAGCGTCGCAGCAGATGATGGCGTTAATGAAACGCAGCCTCGACCCGACGGACTTGGCCGCCGACCCGGAGAACCAAGTTACGGGCTTTCTCGGGGACGGATTATCCTTGGATACGGGGGTTTGGTCGAAAGCAGGGTTGATGAGTCGCGTTCGTCACGATGCGGCGTATATCGAGTTATCGGACGCCCGACCTTACGTGTTAGTAGTATTTACTGAAGGCCCCGAACAAAGTCGCAACGAGAAGCTGTTACCGTTCGTGTCCCAACAAGTCGCCCAAGCCATGCGGGAATTGAGTCAAGAAAGTTGAGGTGATGGGAAGATAAGGTGATGGGGAGCAACGATTACCTGTTAACTGTCCTCACTGCTCACTGTTCACTGTTCACTGTAAAAAGCCCCAGCTTCTTGAGGAAACCGGGGCTTCGTTTTAAAACGGAGAGAGAGGGATTCGAACCCTCGGTACGGCCTTACGATCCGTACAACAGATTAGCAATCTGCCGCTTTCAACCACTCAGCCACCTCTCCAGGCTTTCAGGATAACTATTGTAGCACAGAATTTTTTCTCGTACACCCCCTGACGAACTTTTTTTGGGCAATGGGGAAAAATCCCCGGTCAGTTCGGGAGTCGAGGCGTTGAAGCCGTTGCGAAAGTTCCTCAACGCCTCGAGTTTAAGCGGCTAGAACCGTTCGGATTCGGGGGCGGGTTTGTTAACTCCAGCACCGGGTTCGACGAGGAAGCGGTTATCGTCGCTGTTGTTTTGATAGATACACTGCACTCTGGGATTGTTGTTGAGATCTCCGGTAAAGCCAAAGGTGTTCAGGCGGTTTTTACAGTCGCGCACCTCTTCAGAGGTTACAGCTTTCATGCGTTCGAGAACTGACCAGTTGTTACTGCGGACGACACATCCAGGTTCCATACTCGGCTGCGCCATGTAGACGTTGAAGGGGTTGAGGGTGACGTAGGCGCGGCTTTCGACGACCATCGCGCTGGCGCCGTACTGGACGCAGACTTCCGGGTTGGGGGCGCTGCGATCGAGGAACTCGCGCGAGGCGACGTTCTGGGCGTTAACGTTGGTGGTGGAACTAAACGCAATCCCGACCCCTACGCCGAGAACGAACACGCCGCCGATCAGGGCGAGTAGAGTGTAGTTAAATGCAGATGTGGATTTGCGTTTCATCGTGAGTTTGGCGTCGCCTCCAAAGCAGTAGTGTTGGGTGAGTTTACCGTAGACTGTAAATTGATGTTAATAATTTAACGTGCGAACTCGGGAACCGTCATCGGGTTGCAAGCGGTCGGATACTTCTAGTTTAATTGTCGATCGAGGAATGCGACCGAACGCTCGACCGAACTCTTCCAAGATGCGATCGCGGGGCATCTTTCCCGATACAGCATCTATATTACTGAAGAGTGATACAATGAACCGATATCCCAGAACAGGATACTTGTAGGATATGAATCTTTCCCCCCTTGCACTCTTGGCTTTTGCGGCGGCTTCTCCCAGCGCGACAGCACCCGAAAGACCGGAAGTTGCCATTCAACTGCCCGATAACTGCCAGATCGTCGAGTTAACGCCAGCGCAAACCGGACGAGCCGATAGTATTTTCGTCTGTGCGCCCGAGTCGGCTGACGGTCCGGCGCCGGTTTTGGGGAACAATATCGAAATTCCCGAACTTCAGGAAGCGGTGGAGTTTGCGGATTTGGGCGATCGCTGGGAACGTCCCTATATCGAAGCCTTAGCCAGACAAGGCATTATTCCCGCTGCTGAAGATGGGAAATTTAATCCAGATTCACCCTTGACAGAAGCCGAGTTTCATAAGTGGCTCGAAAAAAGTGTGGAAGCCCGTAATGAAATGAACGGGAACGCGGTAGAGGAGACGGACGAAGCCAAAGAGGAAAAGCCATCAGTTCGTTTGACGCAGTTCGGCAAAACTTTGTTGGGGAAAGTGAACGAGGAGGCAGACAAACCCGAAGCTGTCGCCTCGCGTTTAGAAGTCGTGGTGGCGTTGGCGGATAACTTGGGACTGTCGCTGACGCCAGAACAGAAAGAAAAGAGCAAGTTGGAACTGCGAGATCTCGATCGCGTCCCCGACGATGCCCGAGAGCGAGTTTTAGCGGCGATCGCACATGAAATCATCGTCCCCGATCCCGAAAATCCAGCACTCTATCCCAACTTTGCCGCAACTCGGGCGGACGTGGCAGTGTTGCTGTACAAAACGATGGTGAAAGGGGGCGGACTGGCACCGATCGCCATCGATTCTAAGGGTTCGATCGCCAACGCCGAGATCGATCGCGATCCCAACGCGCAACCGCTGAACTCCCCCGTCGCCACCCCCGATTTAATCGCGCAACTGTTCGCTAACTCCAACACCCCCGGAACTATCGCTCTGGGGATGGCAGAGGGAACCCGCACGGTTGACGGCGGCAAAACCTCCGCTTACTGGGGTCACACCGACCCCGGAAACGGCAAGCGCAACATGGGAACCTTCAGTTTCCAACATGGGGCGCGAACGCCCGAAGAAGCCGATTTCCTACAACTGCAACGACTCTATCAATTCACTGCCGCCTTACAGAATTACGCCCAAGATAACGGCATGAATTTGTCGGCGATCGAGTTAATCGCCGGAATCGACTTAGCCAACCAAGCCCCCCTCGCGGCGCAACATTACTTAGCCAACTTGCAACAGCTAAAAGCTCGCGGGTTTACGGGAATGGACGCCATTTTAGAGGCGCGGGCGTACAGTTACATCAATCCCGCTACGGGACGTTTGGAAGCCTCCGGTTTCCGCAATAACTGGGCGTGGTTGCGCTACGACCAAGCGCGACGTTTGGCTGCAATTCAGTACACTTTGGATTACTACGGTGTCCGGTAAGGGGTTCCGCCAACTTTCGATGAAGGTTTTGTGGCGGCGATCGCAGTTCCCGTTACCGACGATGGGACTTTCGACTTTTCTGCGGTTTTCGAGACGATCGAGGAACGCGATCGCTCGAATTACCAGACATAGAGTTCTAGAAACAGACAGTTCGTAACCCCACTAACGAACCCCCCAACATCGAAGGTTGGGGGGTTCGCCATCGACGCGCCTACGCCGGATAAATCCGAAGTCGGCGGTTCGGTTCGTCGCCGAAACTATCGGATTTCAACCGGTAGTGTTCGACGAGTTCGTGTTGCATTTTCCGCACTTTCGGCGATCGCGGTAACAACTCAACCGGTTGTCCCTTCGGAAGAACAATTTGTTCGACCGCCAATCGCGCTTCTTCGAGGGCTTCGATTTCGTCGTCGCTGCCGTTTTGAGTAAACAGGCGCAAATCGGCAACATCGGGAACGCCGGGATCTTCCATCTTCAACAAACGGCGCAACGCTCGCGTAATTTGCGGAACCGTACTCGATTTGATGAGATGGATGGGAATTTGTCGGGCTTTCGCCACGTGGCGCAGCTTAGAATGGTTCTTCAGATTCGATCGCAACGCCAACACCGCATCGGCACCGTCCAAATCCTTCGTAATCGCCACGGGCAATTCCAACACATCGATCGTTTGTTCGAGTTGCTGGCGACTGACACCGTAAGGATACAGATAGAACAGTTCCTCCTCGTCGGAAATTTCGTTTCCGAAGCGATCGAACTGCGTCGAAGACCCCGCTAAGGACGCGTCCAACAACTGCTCGAAATGCTTCTGGGGCGAAGTGGACGTGGGAGTCGTTCGCGATTTAGACCCCGGTTTCGGCAGCGGTTGCATCCGCCCCGACGCCCGCCAACCTCGCACCCCAGCCGGAGGATTCGGGGGAACCGCCGACAGACTGTCCGGCAGTTCGTGGGTAATCGCAACTTGACCGTTTTCCTTCATCGTCCGCACTTGCGGGTTGGGATTGCGTCCCCGCAACAGCGTATCGACGGTATCGGCAACGCTTTCGTGAACCACCCAGCGATACCGTTCCAGCATTTCTACAGCGATGTCGAACGTGGGAGGGGCTTTCCGTTCGAGGACGGTTTTTTGAGTTCCCCGCCGTCGGGCTTCTTCGTCGCCGAGCGTCACCGATTGAATGCCCCCGATTAAATCCGCCAAGGTGGGGTTTTTAATCAGGTTCTCGATGCGGTTGCCGTGAGCGGTTCCCACCAATTGCACGCCCCGTTCGGCGATGGTTCGGGCGGCCAGGGCTTCGAGTTCCGTGCCGATTTCATCGATGACGATGACTTCGGGCATATGGTTTTCTACCGCCTCGATCATCACCTGATGTTGCAGTTCCGGACGAGCGACTTGCATGCGCCGGGCGCGACCGATGGCCGGGTGCGGGATGTCTCCGTCTCCGGCGATTTCGTTGGAGGTGTCGATGATGACGACGCGCTTGTCGAGGTCGTCGGCCAGAACGCGGGCGATTTCCCGTAGAGCGGTGGTTTTCCCGACGCCGGGTCGTCCCAGCATTAGAATGGACTGCCCCCGTTCGACGAGGTCGTGAATTAACCCGATGGTTCCGAAAACGGCTCGTCCGACGCGACAGGTTAAGCCGATGATGTCGCCGTTGCGGTTGCGGATGGCACTGATGCGGTGCAGGGTTTGTTCGATTCCCGCCCGGTTGTCGCCGCCAAACCGTCCCACGCGCTCGATGCACAGGTCGAGTTCGGCTTGGGTGACGGGGGTTTCGGACAGGTACTCTGCCGCACCGGGAAATCGCGCTTCGGGAAGCCGTCCTAAGTCCATGACGATTTCGATGAGCCGATCGCGCTGAGGGTGGCCGTCGAGCCGTTCTTGGATGTCCTCGGGTAGTATTTCGATGAGGCGATCGAGATCGTCGGTAGTGCGTTGGGTCGCCGCATCGACAGGAGTGCTGTTTGGAGAGTTCTCGCCCGCTGCGGGACGGAATTCTGGCGACGCGTCTCGGCGATCGGTTTTGAGAATGTCGGACGAGTTAGACGGATAAATCGGATTGGAGTTGACCATGAATATGTTAAAGGCAACAGGACTGGCGAAAAGGAATGCTAGCGATCGCGACGTTTCAACGGGAGGGTTTGTGTTGAGAGACGAGCGATCGCGCGAGTTCGACGGCAGACCATAGCAAATCTGGATGGTTTTCTAAATACAGGGTGGAGTCACCATTTCGACGCTCTAATTGCTCCAAAATTGGAGAGAGCAGCGATCTCGCATAACTTCCATAGGCAACACCTGCTATATATTTAGCGGCTGACGGGCATTTTGGAAATTGTTTTTTCTCCAATTCTTCAAAATTTAACGAGTTATTAAACAAGTTTAAAGATTTGAGTTTGGAGGCGGTATGATGGTTAGTTCCTCCTGCTAGTTGAACGTGGCCGGGAATCCCGGAATCGAGAACTTTTTTTCCAAATTCGATCGCGGCCTTAGTCGTTCCTTTTCCGATATCGCCACTCATGGGGCGACCGTCGGTTTGCCAGATGACGGGGTACGGCAAGGGCGACATCAAACGGTAGAGCGATCGCAGGTAGTCGAGGGTATCGGCGCGATCGGGACAGCTAACGGCGATCGCTTTGAGGCGATCGACCCACGGACGAACGGCACGCCACAGCCGCTGGAAATCCTCAAACTGTCCCGGCTGGGTGTGAATTTCGAGGGCATCGACTCCCATCGACAAGACGAGAGGTGCGACGCTGGCAGGCGTGGCGACGTAAGATCGCGTTTCGATGAAGCCGTAAGGACAGATGGGGATGCAGCGACCGCACCCGTAACAGCGGCGATCGGCGACGCCGTGGCGATCGATGGCATCGGCCGGACAAACCCGCTCGCAAGGACGGGAACAGTCGGGAGGACAGCGATTAGGATCGAATTCTGCTTTGCGGAAATGGGGATCTTCGGCATCGTTGACGCTCGCCATGAGCAGCGGAGATGCCGTCTGTGCGATCCGCCCGGCCGCCTCGATGCCTTCCCGTGCCGCTTCGACCACTGCCGGATCTGCGGCCACGTCGATACAATCGGCACCGGCCAGGGTGTACGCCAGGGTTAAGTTACGGACGGCCGGCAGATGTTGGAAGCTGGCTCCGCAAATGAGTTTGAACCAGGTTCCTTTTTGTAGGGACTGTAAGGGACATTTCAGCTTACTCACTCTTATATGCTACTGTGTGGGGTTCAAAATGGGGAGAGCGCCGGAAAGCGTCTTTCCCATTGACCCGAGGCGCGATCGCCCTTGCCTCTTCTCTAGATATGGGGTGCGATCGCTCTTGCCACTACACTATAATACAAACATACTACAAATACCAGTTTTGGATGGAGATTGACGAAGATCTCCAGATAATGGTCGGGGAACCGTTTCGGAACTCTTGAACTCTCTACCGAGATCCGTCGCAGTGCTCCGCCCATAGCCGAAGGCTTGGGGGGTGGTGAAGCGGCGGGCGACCGAAGGGAGCAATCACTCAATCTCCGCCTGCTGCTCAATGTACTGCTTGATGACTGCCAAAGGTGCGCCGCCACATGAAAGCAGGCAGTAGGTTCGGCTCCAGAAAACAGGCTTGCCACGGTAAATCTGATTGAGGTGTTCAGCAAATTCCTTCCTGATGAGCCGACTTGAAACGGTTTTCAGGTTGTTGACCAGCTTAGATGGCTGCGCCTTGGGATTTACCGACATCAGGATGTGAAGGTGGTCGGCCTCTCCGTTGAACTCCACCAGCTCGCACTCCCACTTGCTCAACGTCTCTTCAAAGATTTGCCTAAGCCGCTCCAACATCGGCTTGGTGATACATTTGCGACGGTACTTGGTCACGACGACTAAGTGAAAATGAATCAGGTAAGTGCAGTGTCTAAGTTTGTTTAACTGCTGTGGCATCGCTGACGACTAAAGGTTATCATGTCCCTATGATAACCCTGACGTATGAGTACAAGCTAAAACTGACTAAGCAGCAAGCCGAACAAATCGACCACGATTTAGAGGTGTGCCGCAAGGTTTGGAACTATGCGCTAAGAGAACGCAAAGATTGGATGGCTTCGCGGAAGTGTTCGATCGACGCCTGCTCTCTGCGTAGCGAGTACATCATGCCGGCAGATGAGCCTTACCCCAGCTTCAAAGTTCAATGCCAGCGTCTAACCCAGGCCAAGAAGGCGAATCTCGATCTAGCTTCGGTCAACGCCCAGGCTTTGCAGCAAGTCCTAAGACGCCTCGACCAAGCGTTTGAGCGTCGGCAAAAGCTGGGTGCTGGCTTCCCACGGTTCAAGAAAGCGGGTCGGATGCGGTCATACGTCTTTCCTCAACTGGGTAAGGTGCCGTTGGCACAGGGACGAGTTAAGTTACCTAGCCTTGGCTGGGTGGCGATTCGTCAGTCTCGCCCTTATCCAGAGGGCTTTGTTGTCAAGCAAGCCAGGGTTGTCAAACGGGCGTCGGGCTATTACCTGATGCTGTCGTTTCAGGCTGACATTGCCATTCCAGAGCCGCCGTTGGTGGGTCATGTTGTCGGAGTCGATGTCGGGCTGGAATATTTTCTTTCCACCTCAGACGGTCTTCAGGTTGAACGACCTAAGTTTTTTGTGGATCTGCAACGCAAGCTGAAATTGCTGCAACGCAGGTTAAAGCGAAAACAAATTGGGTCGGCCAACTGGAAAAAGGCTCAAGCTAAGGTGGCGAGATTGCACGAACGAATTGCCAATACCCGCAAAGACTTTCACTTCAAGCAAGCCCACAAGCTTTGTGATGTCGCTGACGCGATCGTGGTTGAAGACTTGAACCTGATTGGCCTGAGTCGCGGGGTATTAGGCAAGCATATGCTAGATGCTGGTCACGGGCAATTCCTTAATTCGGTGCTTCCCTGGGTTGCATTTAAGCGTGGCAAGGCAGCCGTCAAGGAGGATGCACGGGGAAGCAGTCAGGAATGTCCGGCTTGCGGTGCTGTGGTCAAGAAAAACCTTTCTGACCGCTGGCATCAGTGCTCCTGTGGATGTTCAATGCCCCGTGATGTGGCAAGCGGCATCGTACTGCGAAATAGGTTCTTAGGCCGTGGGGCGCACGGTCTTCAAAATGCCCCTGGAGACGATCTGACGGGGGTGCCTTTTGGGGCATCTAGTCAAGTGTCTGTGAACGGGGAATCTCCAGCTATACGCAAAGCGTTAGCTGGATGAGCGTCAAGTTCTCTCGTCCTTGGATTTTCACACCTCTTATCGCCGAACACTGACAACTGGAAATATTTGTACTATAATAAGAAAAACAAGGAACGACATCGCGCCTCAACACGGGGCCTTAAAGGTTTCGACGTGTTGGAGAAATCCGAAGCGTGATTCAGGCCGAGAGTGAGTCTCCTCTCGTAAATCCAAGGCTCAAACCAAAAAGTAACTGCGAACAACATCGTTCCTTTCGCTCGTAAGGCAGCTGCTGTTGCCTAAAAACCTCTAAAGGTTCGAGCACTCATAGTCTGACTCCGTTAAGGGCTATGGGTAAACCCCAACGGATGCGCTAGTTCGTCGTCTCTGGTCGGCGCTCTAGCAAAGACTCTACCAGAGCATCCCGCCATCCGGGATAATGGATGGTCCCCGCTCTGAGGGTAAAAAGAGCTAAGCCTGTGAACGATCGTGAGGTCAATACCCAAGGCGGACACGGGTTCGATTCCCGTAGGCTCCATTCCACTTCACGCCAACTGAATCCCCAATTTGGCAAACGACCCGGTTTCCTTTGAGAACGGGTCGTTTTTTAACAGGGGAGAGGGGGAGAG
>NZ_JAQNCQ010000370.1:0-16976 GCF_028368005.1 Geitlerinema sp. CS-897
AAAGACCTCTCAACCAGGATTCATCACTGTCACAACTGCGGGTCAACAAAGCCCCGTGATGTGGCGAGTGGACAAGTTATCTGTACCCGTGGGCAACGGGGAATCGAAACTGCCTGTGGAGGGGAGGCGGCGGGGGCTGAGGTTACTCAGCCTAGCTGGCACCTGTTGAAGCAGGAAATCTTTGGGGCGACCCAAGGAATCTCCTTGCATACCCGGAACGGGTTGCTGGGAGAGGATGTCAATATCCTTCTTCGTATTCCGGCTGTGTGGTTTTTTCGGGGATGTTGACTTTGGGGGGATTGTAGGCGCGACGATCTTCTTCTTCAGCCCAGGCGTCTGCTTCTACATCTTCATAATCGGCAGGTTCGGCATATTCGGGATATTCTGCTTCTTCGTAAATCGGCTCGTCTCGATAGGGTTCTTCGGGATAAGCGGGTTCGTAGCGAGTCGAACTGGCTTCGCTCCAGTTATCTTCTTCGTATTCGACGTAAACGGGTTCGGGTTCGGCTTCGTAGAGGGGTTCGGGTTCCGGCTGCGTCCATTCGTCTTCGTCCCACTGGGATTCGACGGGGGTTTGAATGGGGGGACGGCGGACGGTTTCGGGTGGAGTGGCGGGAATGCCGCTGCCGAGTTGGTTTTCGGGGCGAGCGGTGGGGGTGTAGAATTCTTCTTCTTCTTCTCGTTCCCAGGGGGCGGTGCCGAGTCCGAGTCGTTCCATGACGCCGACGGAAAGCTGCGTCAGGCGTTCTTCTGCTCCTTCAAAGACGATGAGCCGGTTCGGTCCGCTGCTGACGATTTCTTCGATGGGTAACTCGTAGGTACTCAGAAGCTGTTCGGGGATTTGCGGCAGTCCGATGGAGGCGAGGATAATTGAGACTAAGGTTCCGTCGCGGGTGTCGAATTTGAAACCCCGCAGCCGTCCGAGGAGTTCTCCGGTTTCGGTGATGACTTCACTGTTGATGAGGTTGCTGTAGGCTTCGACATCGAGATCGTCTTCGATAACGTCTTCGTCATCGACGAGGATCACGTCTCCGATTTGGCGGATGCGATCGAGCTGCATGTAGCGAGGTAGCCCGGTCACGGCGAGGATGTTGTCTCGCATTCCCAGGGCGACGACGGAGCGTCGATCGATATCGACCCAAATTTGACTGATTACCCCTAACCGTCTCCCGGTATCGCGGGTAATGACTTGAGTTCCTAGTAGATCGGAGCGTTGGCGAATATGTTCGGAGGTCATTCTAGGCGGAATCCTACGAGTCGAATCCTGACTTAATATACTGCAATCTCACACAGACGCGCGTTGCTGGTGCTGTAACTTCAACCCCAACACCTGGGTATGCGCTCCACGGGCTTGGGTCACGCCGATGGTACGTTCGGCGGAAGCAATCATGGGACGACGCAAACTCACTACCATAAATTGTGCGTGCTGTGCTTGCTTTTCGATCATTTTAGCTAATCGTTCCACATTTGCCCCATCGAGAAACATATCGACTTCGTCGAAGGCGTAAAAGGGTGAGGGACGATAGCGTTGTAGGGCGAAAATGAAGCTGAGGGCGGTGAGGGATTTTTCGCCTCCGGACATGGAGGCGAGGCGTTGGACGGGTTTGCCTTTGGGGTGCGCGACGAGGTTCAAGCCACTGCTAAAGGGATCGTCTTCGTCGTTGAGTTGTAGGTGTCCGTCTCCTTGGGAGAGTTCGGCAAAAATGGCGGCGAAGTTTTCGTTTACGGCGTCGAAGGCTTCGCGAAATGCCCGCAATCGTAAGGTGGTAAAGTTTTCGATCCGCAGCATGAGTTCGCTGCGTTCGCCTTCGAGAATTTTTAGTTTTTCGGATAAGTCTTCGAGTCGTGTCTGGGTGCGATCGAATTCTTCTAATGCCAACATATTGACGGGTTCCATGGCTTCGATGCGTTTGGCGATCGCTTTTAATTCTTTTTGGAGGGCGTCGAGTTTTTGGTTCGGTGGGACTTCGGGAAGGGGTTCGGGCAGTTCCGATTGCATTTGTTGCAGGTGCGATCGCACTTGGTTTAACTGTTCGTGTCGCCCGTCTTGGGTTTCTTGAAGTTTTTCTAGCCGCCATTGGCTTTGTTGTTGGGTGACGCGGAGTTCTCGCAGTGCGACTTCTGCGGCGTCGCGGGTTTGTTTTTCTTCGCCGAGTTTGGCTTCGATTTCCACCATCGCCGCCTGCGTTTGTTCGAGTTGGCGATCGATCCCGGTTTGGCGATCGCGCAAGGCGGTTTGTTGAATGTCGTATTGTTCGAGTTGTTGGCGTAGGGTTGCGAGGTGTTCTTGGCTGTCTTGGCGTTTTTCGGCGAGTCGTTCTTGTTGGTTCGCCAGTTCCCGCACTCGTTCTTCGGTTTGGCGCACCTCGCGGGTGCGATCGCTCAAGACTGTCTCGCGTTCTTGGATTTGCTGCTGCAACGCTTGCCATTCGCTGTGAGTGTGGGATTTTTCGAGTTCGGCGAGTTGTTCGCGAAGCTGTTGCAGTTGCTGTTCTTGCTGGGGAAGTTCGGCTTCGAGGTGTTGCAGTCGCTGTTGGTTGCTGTGGAGTTCTTGGCGTTGGTTGTGGAGTTGCGATCGCGTGCGATCGATTTGTTGTTCTAACTGCTGAATTTCGTCGCGCACTCGTTCGGCTTTCAACTGAATTTCGCGATGTTGCTGTTTGGCTTCCATCGCTGCTTTAGAACCCAGCTTTACTTCTGTCGCCCAGCGGGTAATCTCGGCGTCGCAGCGTTCGAGAATTTCTGCAATTTGCGAAAGGCGATCGCGCAACGCCCGCACTTCTGACGACTCTCCGGTTTCGGCGTATCCGAAGTGTAAGTGGGAGGAATTCCCGCGACTGGCACCGCCTGTCATCGCCCCGCTGGTTTCGAGGAGTTCGCCGTCGAGGGTGACGATGCGGGCTTTTCCTAAGACGGTTCGGGCGTTGTCGAGGCGATCGAACACGACGGTATTGCCGAAAACGTAGGCAAATACTTCGTCGTAGCGTTGTTCGCAGGTGAGGAGGTTGACGGCGTAGTCGATAAATCCCTGACTGCGTTCGATGTCGGGATAGGAGAGCGATCGCGGGGCGCGAATTTTGTTCAAGGGTAAAAACGTCGCCCGCCCCGCCCGTTTTTCCTTCAACAGCCGAATTCCCGCCGACGCCACGACGTCGTCTTCCACCACCAGGAAGCCCAAGCGTCCCCCAGCCGCAGTTTCTAACGCCATTTGATAGTGAGGTTCGACGCGCCCTAACTGCGCCACTAAGCCGCATACGCCACTCAACCCCGACTGCATCACCAACTGGGTGGCGTAACTACCGGAGGCTTCCCGTATCGCCTGGGTTTGGGCTTCGAGTTTGTCCAGTTTGCGCTGTTTGTCTCGCTGTTCTTTCAGCAGGCGGGTTTGGGTGTCTTGCTGGATTTGCAGTTCTTCTTCGGCGGCTTTGGCGACGGATTCGAGGCGATCGCGCTGGTTTTGGGCGTCGGTTTCTTCTTGGGAAAGGTTTTCGGCGGTTTGCTGTTTTTCGTTGAGTTGGGTTTCGAGATCCGTTAACGACTGTTGGCGATCGCAGATTTGTTCGGAAAGTTGCGTTACCCGTTCGGAAAGTTGCGCCCGTTCCGCCCGTTGGGGTTCTAGGGTTTTTAGCAGGGTTTCCGTTTCTCGCCGCAGTTGGGTTTGTTCCTGCACCCAGGCTTCTGCTGTTGAGGCTAGGGCGTTAGCGGCGTCTCGGGTGCGATCGAGTTCCGCTTTCGCCTCGTCTCTGGCTCGAACTTGTGCCGCCAGGGTTTCGGTTTCCAGATGTTGCTGTTGCTGTTGGAGTTCGGTTAACTTTTGTTGCGATTGCTGGATATTTTGTTCGGTTTGTGTTATGGCATTCTGCGTTTTTTCCCGGTCTTCGCGAAGCTCTTCCCGTCGCTGCTGGAGTTGTTGCTTTTGGGCTTCCTGTTGAGCGAGGATGGACTGTTGGGCGATGAGTTCGTCTTCGCCGAGGGCGCGGACTTTGGCGTTGAGGGCGTCGAGTTCCTCGGAGGCGGTTTGAATGCGGTGGGTGAGGCGCGAGAGTTCTTCAGTGAGTTCGGCGCGGGTGCGATCGCCAGCTTCAATTTGTTCTCGCACTTGCGCTTCTTGCGATCGCAGTTGGTGCCACCGTAGCACGATTTCCCATGCTTGTTTTTGGTGGAGTTCGTCTCGGAGGGCTTGATATTTCTGGGCTTTAATGCGATCTTCCCCGAGGCGATCGCGCTGCGCGATCAGTTCTCGTTCCACGATGCGACAGCGATCTTCGCGTTCTTCGACTTCCTCGAATTTCTGTTTCGCGCGATCGATTTTGCGATCGAACGCCGCCACCCCCGCCAGTTCGTCGATAATTTCGCGACGTTCCCGAGGGTTCATGGAAATAATGCTCGTTACGTCTCCCTGTAATACCACGTTGTAGCCTTCCGGGTAGACGCGCAGATTGTTGAGTTTTTCGTGTAACTCTGTCAGCGTCGAGGGTTCGCCGTTAATGTAATACGTCGAGGTATAACTTCCCGATTTCGTGACGCGCAGTCGTCGCGTTACCGTCCACTCGTTGCTTTTCGGCGAATGTTGAGAGTCTGAGTTTTGAGAGTCTGAATCACCGTCTAAATTCTCGTTTTCCGGCGAGTCGATTTCCGAGGCGATGGTATCGATCGCCTCTTCCGACGCACCCTCCGACGCTAACGGCTTATCCAACTCCTCATCGGCGGTATCGGGTAACGAATCGTCTCCGAGATCGAACACCACCGTCACGCTGGCTTCGACGGTAGACTTGCGGTTACTCTGCTGCTGGTTCACCAAATCGGGAAGGCGATCGGCCCGCATTCCCTTCGACGACGCAATTCCCAAGCAAAACAGCAGTGCGTCGAGAATATTGGATTTCCCCGAACCGTTCGGCCCCGAAATCACGGTAAACTCTGGCTCGAACGGAATCCGCGTCGTGCCGCCAAAGGACTTAAAATTGGTGAGTTCGATTTGTTTGATGTGAACCATGAAAGCCATTAAGAATTGACAATCGACAATCGATCGCGATCCTTTGGCAGTCACCAGCGAGGCGGATCGATCGCAATTGACAATCAAGTTAAGTTTTCCCATTTCATCATTCTTGCATTTTCTCCATCTCCCCTTTTACAGTCGCCAGCCTTTTACAGTGAGCAGTGAGCAGTGAGCAGTGAAGACGGTTAACAGGGAACAGCGGATCTGAGAACAGTTAATCGTTTCTCCCCCTCTCCCCTTCTCCCCTTCTCCTCTTCTCCCCCCCCTCTCTTGCTCCAGAAGCTTTGATAGAATGCAACCAAGGCGATCGCGGGGGTATCGAAATGAAGGTGGCTATCTTTGAGGTTTGTCGAAATCCCGAGATTGAGAAGCAGACGGAAACCTTGATGCTATCGGAGTTTTGCAAGCGTAGCGGCATCGAGTGCGAGGTTTACAGCAACGACGGTATTTGGACGAAACGGACGTTTTTGAATCGATCGCTGTTCCAGAACTGTTTGAGCGATACCGATACGAAAGTGGTTCACCTGGCGTTACACGGCGATCGCGACGGGTTGGTGATGCGGTGGTCGAATGCAGAAAAGATCCGCGATCGCCGACCGCAAGAACGACTCTCTCCCCAGGATATCGAGTCGATCGTGCAATGGCGAGATAAAGTCGTGGTCAGTGGAGCTTATAGTGCGGCGAAGCTCTCCGATGCGTTTCTTAAGGCAGGGGTTGCAGCGGCGGTATTCCCCGAACACCCCATTTCCTACCAGCATCTCGTGCCGTTTTTAGAAATTTTTTATGGAAAACTCGCCACGGGACTGTCGGTGCGAAATGCACTGAACGCCGGATTATCGAAATTTCCCGATCTGAAAAGTTTTAAAATTTTTTCCCGTCGCAGTCCCGACACGTTAGTCGTGGCGTGAGCGATCGCCTCTGATGGGATTGTCATTGTGACTGGACAGCCAGCAAGAGGCTGCCCAGGCAGGCCGAAGCCCGATCGACACTTTATTAAAGCGTGTTTTAGTTGGGGGCGACTTTTTCTTTGAAGAGTTTCCCGGCAGAAAAGGCAGGAACCTTGGTCGCGGGAATAATCATTTTGTCACCGGTTTTGGGGTTGCGACCTTCGCGAGCTTTGCGCTCTCTGGCTTCAAACGAGCCGAAACCGACGAGGGTAACTTTGTCGTCGCTCGAGACCGCCTCGACGATGGTTTCGAGGGCAGCGGTCAGAACTGCATCGGCTTCTTTTTTCGTCACGCCAGCTTTCGTCGCTACGCGATCGACGAGTTCTCCTTTGTTCATTATCGATGCTCCTTTGATTCGTACAGTAGGGGTATAACTCAGCCCGAGGGCTTAGCTGTGGTTAGTTTAATCGAGAAACATCGAGCGAGATTTCGGCTGAAAATGCCTGTAACTCCCGTTCTTCCGATATTTCACTGATTTATTCTAAGGGGTGTTCGCCCGATCTGGATCGCTGAAAGTATTAATTTATCTTGATTTCCAGATTTTTTTTACGTCTCCACTTTTTCTTGCAACATTTTTTAGCAAAAGTCTTGACAATCATTGAGATATTGAGTAAAGAATTTCGAGCGAGTTCGAGGAAATTGGTTATTGTATTGACTGTATAACTACACAGTTATACTATGGAGTTGGAGTCATCCTAACACGACGCGATCGCTCGCGAACACTTCACCGAAGTCCCAACGAGCCGTACAACCGGAAACACCACCACCATGCCAGAGACACCCGCAGCGCCCCGAAAACGAAACCTCGTGGGGCAAATCACCGCTTATTTCATCGACTCCCAAGTGACGCTGTTGCTGATTGCCGCGCTCGTCCTGTTCGGACTGGCTGCCGCCTTCTTCACCCCCAAGGAAGAAAACCCGCAAATCGTCGTTCCGGGAGCGGACGTTTACCTCGAATACCCCGGCGCCCCCGCCGAAGTGGTCGAACAAACCCTTACTCTACCCGTCGAAGCCAAAATCCGAGAACTCACGGGGGTCGAGTACGTTTATTCGGTCTCCCAGAACTCCAGTGCGAAGGTCACGGTTCAGTTCTTTGTCGGGGAAGACTGGGAAGATTCGCTATTCAAACTGCAAAACCACCTGTACAACTGGCAAGATATCCTACCGCCGACGGTGTCTTACCTCGTCAAACCGCTGATTATCGACGACGTACCGATCGTGACGTTGACGGTGACGGGGGAAAACTACAGCGATAACGAACTCAGGCGCGTGGGAGAACGCTTGTTGGAAGATTTGCGATCGATCCCCAACACGGGCAACTTAACCATTACTGGCGGACAGCCTCGAGCGATTCGCGTCGATCTCGACCCCAACAAACTGGCCAGTTATCGCCTGTCTCCGGCTGCGATCGCCCAGCGATTAGAAAACGAAAACGTACAACTTCCCGCCGGAGACGTTTCAGTCGGCTCCGATCGCCTGTTTATCGAAGGGGGGAGCCTGTTCGAGTCCGCCGAAGACATCCGAGACGTTATCGTCGGCTACACCGGAGACAACAACGGCACTCCCATCTACCTTCGAGACGTGGCTACCGTCCGCGACGACTACGGCGAACGGGTCACGTATTCGCGCCTTCACTACCGCCAAGATTGGAACTTTAACGATCCCTATCCCGACCCGAAACTTCACCCGGAAGAAGATTTCGTCAGTCAGTCGGCCATCACTATCGGCATCGCCAAAAAAGAAGGCACGAACGCTGTCACGGTAGCCAAACAGATTTTCAAGCGGGTGGACGAACTGCGATCGCAACTTCCCCCCGGCATTGATATCGCCGTGAGTCGGAACGACGGACGCACCGCAGCCCGAGCTGTGGGAGACTTGTACACCAGTTTGTTTCAAGCCATCGGCGTGGTGGTGGTGCTGCTGGTGGTGTTTCTGGGATGGCGGGAAGCCTCGATCGTGGCCTTCGTGATTCCTCTGACGCTGGGTGGAACGCTGCTGGTGGGGTGGATGGCCGGACAAACGATCAACCGGATTACCCTGTTCGCGTTGATTCTGGCCTTGGGAACCTTGGTCGACGACGCGATCGCCGCCACAGAAAACATTCACCGACGCTTAGAAATGCGGCCGGGGATGACTTTCGCCGAAAAACGAGAGGAGGCGATCGAAGCCCTCAACGAACTGGGCGGCCCGATTATCCTTTCGACGATTACGGTGATTCTGGCGTTCGTTCCCATGCGCTTCGTGACGGGGATGATGGGGCCTTACATGGGGCCGATGCCGTTTAACCTCCCGGTGGCGATGACCATCAGTACCACCTTGGCGTTGACGGTGACGCCTTATTTGGGATTGCGGCTGATTAAAATCAAACCCCACAAACCGGGTGAAGAAAATCTCGACGTGACGGATACCAAAATTTATAAGTGGTATCGAAAAATTATGGAGCCGTTACTCGATTCGGCAACGCGACGCCGTTTCGTGATTTTCGTCATCGTGGGAATGCTGTTAGCGACGTTTATTTTGCCGCTGACTCAGGCGGTGCGGTTCCGAATGTTGCCGAAAGCGGATAAAGACCGCTTTTTGGTTCAATTAGATATGCCGCTGGGAACGGAGTTAGTCGAAACCGATCGCGTCGTCCGCGAGATGGAAGAAGTCCTCACGCAAGATCCGGAAGTGGTTCAATTTGAGAGTTACAGCGGTGTCGGCGCTCCGGTGGACTTTAACGGCTTGCTGCGAGGCAATACGGACCGAGAAGGGGAACACTACGCCGATATTCGGGTTCACTTGACCAACAACAACGCCCGTAAAATCGACTCGGAAGGGATCGTATTCCGCCTGCGACCGCAGTTAGCGGAAATTGCTGCCGAGAACAACGCGGTGGTGAAACTCGTCGAAGATCCGCCAGGACCGCCGGTGCGATCGACCATGTTGGCGGAAATTTACGGGCCGGATTACGACAAGTTGCGGAATTTGGCAAAAGAGGTGCGCTTGGTGTTCGCCGACACGAAGGAAGTTGTCGATATCGACGATTCGGTGAAAAATCCGATGCCGCAGATGAAGCTGTCGGTCGATCGCGCGAAGGTCAATCAAGCGGGGTTGACGACGGAAGAAATCGCTCAAACGCTCAATATGGCGTTATCTGGGGCGGAAGTCTCGACGCTGCAAGTTCCTGGCGAACTGACTCCTGTTGCGATCGAGGTGCGCTTTGCTTATCCCGATCGCCAAAGTGTAGACGATCTGACCCGCATTCAAATTCCGACGCAAAGCGGAAATTTAGTACCGCTAACGGAGTTGGTTTCCTTTGAACCCACGATCGTCGATCTGCCGATTTTCCATAAAGATCAAAAACAGGTAACTTACGTCATGGGCGAAATGGGCGATCGCTCGTCGGTGTATGCCGTTCTCGATCAGTTGATTTATTTCTTCCGCAATCCGTTACCGCAGGGGTATTACATCAAATGGGATGGGGAATGGAAACTCACTCTCGACGTGTTCCGCGATTTGGGACTGGCGATGCTGGTGGCGGTGATGCTGATTTACTTTATTTTGGTGGGTCAGTTCCGCAGTTTTAAGGTGCCGATGATTATTCTCGGCAGTATCCCGCTGGCGTTGATCGGGATTCTTATTGGCTTCTCTCTCAATGGCGTGTACTTTAGTGCGACTGCCATGATCGGGGTCATCGCGCTGGCGGGGATCGTGGTTCGTAACGCGATCGTGTTGTTGGAATTCGTCGGCGAACGGATGAAAGAAGGGGCGATTCTCAAAGATGCCATCCTCGAAGGGGGAGCGGTTCGCTTCCGTCCGATTCTGCTGACAAGCGTGACGACGATGTTGGGAACTCTTTCGATTCTCAGCGACCCAGTTTGGTCGGGGTTGGCTTGGACGCTGTTGTGCGGGATGTTGACCTCGTCGGCGTTGACGCTGTTCGTGATTCCGTTGATGTATTACGGCGATCGCTCTCGCAAGCTGCCGAAAGATATGGTGGTTGAGGATATCGATTCTTCGGTCGGTCACGAATCCTCGATCGCTTAGCTCTTCTCGGAGCGAGGCTAGATCGGCTATCGTTTCCCCTCTAGATCCCCGGCATCTTCGGAGATGCTGGGGATTTGGATTATTGCCTCATTGGGTTGTTGAATAAAAAATCAAGTATATAGACAAGTTAACCCTTATAAACTTAATTTTACAGCTTCGCGACGGAAATCGCAACCCCGGTTTCGATGGCGGCGCGGTCGGCAATATTGTTTAAAAAAACAATATTGGAGATCGAGAACGATAGAGAGAGGATGCGATCGCCTGTCTGTGATTTCATCATCGAGGAGCGATAAAATAAACCCCGTCCCCTTATCCGGCGGGTGAGATTTATGATTTCCAAAGATACGCTATTTGCCGTGTCGCTGTTTCCCTATTTGGGCTTTTTATATTTCCTGACGCGATCGAAACAAACGCCGCGTTTGGCGCTGATTGGCTTCTACATTTTGTTAGTGTTCGTAGCGGTGACGATTCCGGCGGGAATTTACGCCAAAGTCCACTACGGGGAAAAACTGGCGAACGTGGATTGGTTGCACGGCGGCGCGGAAGTATTTTTGACGCTTTCTAACATCGTAGTGGTGTTGGGATTTAGCGAAGCGATTCGCAAACGCCAGAAGGGTCGAGAGATGCAGTGATGATGAGATGATGGTACGACCGAGATTTTCTTTTCAGTTTGGGACATCGTGAAGCAAGAAGTTTTAGGAATCGACTTGGGTGGAACGTCGATTAAGTTGGGGCGGTTCGATCGCGAGGGGAATTGTGGTGAAAGGCTGACGGTGGAGACGCCGCAACCTTCGACCCCCGAGGCGGTTCTGGAGGCCATCGTGGGGGCGATCGATCGACTCGATCCTCAGCGAAACTGCGTCGCGGTGGGGTTAGGAACTCCCGGTCCGGCTGATGAAACCGGACGCATCGCCAAAGTGGCCATCAACCTCAGCAGATGGAACGACGTTCCGGTGGCTGATATTCTCGAAGCCAAAATCGGAAGACCCGTGGTGTTGGCCAACGACGCCAACTGTGCGGGATTGGGGGAAGCCTGGTTGGGGGCTGGGCGATCGTTTCGCGACCTCATTCTGTTGACGTTAGGAACGGGAGTCGGAGGGGCGATCGTGTTGGACGATCGCCTGTTTGTGGGGCGTCACGGTGCGGCGGGGGAGCTGGGGTTGATTACTCTCAACCCCGACGGTCCACCCTGCAACAGCGGTAATAACGGGTCTTTAGAACAGTATGCCTCCGTGCGGGCGATTCGACGCGAGACGGGACTCGAACCCCACGAATTGGCGGCGAAAGCCGAAGCCGGAGATAAGGACGCGATCGCCTATTGGGAACAATACGGACGACGACTTGGGGCGGGACTTGCCAGTTTAATTTATATTTTGACGCCAGAGGCTGTGGTCATTGGTGGCGGCATTGCAGCCGGAGCGGATTTGTTTTTTCCAGCCATGAAAGCCGAAATCGAGTGTCGAGTCCTTCCGACTTCTCGAGAGGGGTTGCAAGTGCTTACGGCCGAGTTGGGAAATCGAGCCGGAACGATCGGAGCAGCGAAGTTAGCGTGGCAGCTTTTGGCAAAGATCGCACCCTAACATTGCCGGATCGTATCTCCCCGGAATGCGAACCGTGTCGGTAACAATAAGATTCGTTCCAAATTCAATTTCTCAAAAACCTGTGTTTTGAGGCTGAACTAAGATAGATCGAAGACCGTCTGTTTCAGAATAACGGCTTCGCATTCGTTTATGAATTTGGCACAAACACTGAGCGGTTGCTCGATCGCTGCCTTCGTATTTTTGGGAGGGGGAGAGTATCCAGCTCGAGAGCAAGAGGCCGGTACGACGGTACGAGTCGGCATCGACCCAAACGAACCCAAGGTGTGGGTCGAGGAAAGCGGCGAACCGGCGGGATTCGGGGGCGAGTGTTTGGGGGCGAGCGAACGGTGTCTCGACGCCAAACCTTACTTTGGATGGATCGAACTGCGCCACCTGTTTGTCGATCTGGCAGTCTACATCCCCGCCATCGGCCTCGTTACCTTTGCCATTTGGAACCGTTGCTTGCAGCGAGAGATCGAACGTCGCCTACAGGCTGAAGATCGCCTGCAAGTGTTAGCTGACAATACTCCTGGGACGATCTATCGTTACGTCTTACATCCCGACGGATCGGACGAACTGCTGTACGTCAGTTCGGGATGCCGCGATTTGTGGGAAGTCGAATCTGAAGCGGCGATGCGGGATACAGAGCAGTTTTGGCGTCTCGTGCATCCAGACGACCTCGCTGAAATGCGGGCGTCGGTGTTGGCGTCAGCTCGGTCTTTAACCCCTTGGGAGTACGAATGGCGCATTACCACCCCCTCGGGACGGCAAAAGTGGTTGCAAGCGGCAGCCAAACCCCAAGCACATCGCAACGAAGATGTGGTGTGGGACGGTTTGATTTTAGACGTGAGCGCCCGCAAACATACTGAGGAAGCGTTGCGCCAGAGCGAGCAGCGGTTTCATAACATGGCGGCCAACGTCCCAGGGGCGATTTTTCGCTACGTTCTGCATTCCGACGGCTCCGATCGCGTCGTTTATATGAGTCCTGGCTGTTACGAACTTTGGGAGGTCGAAGCGGAGGCGGTGGTAGAAAACGCCCAAAGTTTGTGGGATATGGTGCATCCAGAAGACCGAGAGGCGATGTACGAGTCGGTGTTGGCATCAGCTCGGACGTTGGAGACGTGGTTTTGGCAGTGGCGGATTACGACGCCGTCGGGAAAGCTGAAATGGCTCGAAGCCTCGGGGAAACCGGAAAGACAGGAAAACGGGGACGTGGTATGGGATACGTTAATTACCGACATCAGCGATCGCCAAAAGTTTGAAGCGAGTCTACAGCAGCAAGTTCGGCGAGAACGAGCGCTCAACCGAGTGCTTCAGGCGATTCGCAACTCTTTAGATCTAGAGACGATTTTTGCCACTGCAACCGCAGAAACTGCTCGATTGTTACCGGGGATGGACTGTTTTGTGGTTGAGTATCGTTCCGAAGAGGGATTGTGGAGACACGTGGCGGAATTTCGTCGCGATCGCGATTTACCGTCGACCCTTGGTTTGGAAATTCCCGATGCGGGAAATCCGTTTGCGTCGCGACTCAAGCAATTCGAGATCGTGCGGGTCGAAGATACCCATCGACTCGAAGACGATATTAATCGGGACGTGGCCGAACGATTGCCGGGGGCTTGGCTGTTGGTTCCGCTGGCAGTGGACGATACAATTTGGGGAAGTTTCACGCTCAACGCTCCAGAATACTCGTTGGCGTGGACGGACGAGCGGGTGGAACTGGTTCGGGCGATCGCCAGCCAATTAGAAGTTGCCATCCAGCAGGCGCAACTCTACCAGCAAGTGGCGCGAGAACGACAAAAACTCCTCGAGAGTCAAACGGCTTTGGTGCAAGCGCAGCAGATGGTCAAGCTGGGAAACTGGGAGTTGGAGGTGACAACTCGAGAGATTCGTTGGTCTGAGAATCTGTGTCGGATCTTTGGTTTCGATCCGGCAGAGACTCGGCCGAATTTCGCTGATATGATGTCGAACCACGTTCATCGGGGCGATCGCCCTCGATTGGAAGGGGCGATCGAGGCGGCGATGACGCAGGGAATTTCCTACGATATCGATTTACGGTTTTTTAGGGCCGATGGATCGATGGGATATATGGAAGCTCGAGCTGAAGCGATGCGAGACGATCGCGGTCAAATTGTCAAGCTTTTTGGCACTTCTCTCGATATCAGCGATCGCAAGCAAGCTGAAATTGCCCTGCGCGAAAGCGAGGCGCGATATCGTACTGTGGTCGAATCTCAAAGCGACTTTATTTTGCGATCGCTGCCCGACACGACCATTACCTTCGCCAACGAGGTTCTCTGTCAGGCGTTGGGAACGTCTTTAGAAGAGATGGTGGGCAAAAAATGGAGCGATTTCGCCAACGCTGAAGATTTAGAAACTCGCGTTTTTAAAGAATTAACGCAGCTGAGTCCGACGAACCCGAGATGTATTGTCGAAAATCGAGATACCCGGTCGGACGGATCGGTGGGGTGGACGCAATGGCTCAACGAAGGAATTTTTAACGAGTCGGGACAACTGGTCGAAATTCAATCGGTGGGGCGCGATATTACGGAATTGAAGCAGGTCGATCGCGCCTTGCGCCAAAGTGAAGAACGCCTGCGGTTGGTGACGGAGAACATGAGCGATTTGGTGTGTTTGCACCACCCCGACGGACGTTATCTGTACGTGACGCCCTCGAGCGAGACGCTGTTGGGATATCGTCCCGAGGAGTTAATCGACCGCGATCCTTACGAGTTTTTTCATCCCGACGATCGCGATCGCGTGAGCCGAGACGCCCACGAGTCTGTGTTGCGGGGACAGCCGAGGGCGATTACCTATCGCATTCGTCAGAAAACGGGACAATATATCTGGCTCGAAACCCTCACCCAAGCCATTTTGGACGACGCGGGGCAGATTTTGCACTTGCAAACGACTTCGCGGGACGTCAGCGATCGCGTGAGAGCCGAGAAACAGTTGAAACACGAAGCCCTTCACGATGGGTTGACGGGGTTGCCCAACCGTAACTTTCTCATGGAACGGCTCGACTTGGCACTCAAGCGATCGAAACGCTATCGATCGTTTCAGTTTGCGGTTTTGTTTTTAGATCTGGACAATTTCAAAGTCGTCAACGATAGTCTCGGGCATTGTGTTGGCGACGAACTGCTCTTAGCCGTCGGAGAACTGTTGCAGCAGTGCGTGCGCGAAACCGATTTGGTGGCGCGGTTGGGAGGTGACGAGTTCGTGATTTTGCTCGAGGACATTGAGGGGATCGAGGGGGCGGTGCGAGTGGCCGAACGGGTTTTAGAGGCGTTGCGATCGCCAGTACGAGTCGCCGGTCGAGAGGTCTTTACCAGTACGAGTGTGGGAATTGCGGCCGGAACTCGCGATCGCAACAACCCCGAAGATCTGCTGCGGGACGCCGATCTCGCCATGTATCGAGCCAAGCACGGCGGACGGGGACAATATGCCATTTTCGATCCGGCGATGCACTTTCAGGTGGTGCAGCGACTGCACCTCGAAAACGATTTGCGTCGAGCGCTGGAAAACGAAGAGTTCGTTCTGTACTACCAGCCGATCGTGTTCTTGGAAACGCATATCTTGCGCGGGTTCGAGGCGTTAATCCGCTGGCAGCATCCCCGACGGGGGATCGTGTCGCCGGGGGAATTTATTCCGATCGCGGAGGACACGGGATTAATCGAACCGATGGGTCGTTGGATTTTACAAGCGGCTTGTCAACAACTGGCGGCGTGGCAAACTCAGTTTCCCGAGCGATCGATTAAGATTGGCGTCAACCTGTCGGCGCGACAACTTCACGAAGGACTGTTGCAACAACTTGAAGACTTGCTGAATACCTACGGCTTCCAAAGCGAGAGTTTAGTTCTCGAGATTACGGAGAGTATGTTGGTGCAAAACGTCGAGGTGACCTGTGCTTTACTCGATCGCATCCGAGCCAAAGGAATTCGTTTGAGTATCGACGATTTTGGGACGGGATATTCATCTCTCAGTTATTTGTCGGGTTTGCCCGTCGACGCCCTAAAAATCGATCGCGCTTTTGTGAATTTGTCCGAGTCCGACGCCCGCAATCAGGTTATTGCAGAATCGATCGTGGCGTTGAGTAATTTGCTCGAACTCAACGCGATCGCCGAGGGGATCGAAACCCTGCAACAGTTGGAATGGCTTCGGGGACTTGGCTGCGAGTTAGGCCAGGGATACCTGTTTTCGCCTCCCGTACCGGTCGATCGTGCTACGGAAATGCTAAGTTATCCCCTTCTGAGTTGTCCTCGCCGTCAGTCTTGAGGGGCTTGTGGAGAGGGGGAGAGGGGGAGAGGGGGAGAAAGGGAGAGGGGGAAAAACGATTAACTGTTGTCTGTTGCCTATTCCCTATTCCCTATTCCCTAACACTGGTGATTTTAAAATCTTTAAGTATCATAGATTAGTTTATTTGTCAAGTCTTTTTTCGACAATTTGGGTGAGGCTCGTCCATTGTCCGGTAGCGTCGTAGCTGCGAACGAGGCGATAGCGCAAGTTTTCCTCGACCAGCCAGCCCGATTCGAGTAAAAATGGCGATCGTCGGGGAATTTTAAGGGGCGTGTTACAAGACGCGCCATCGGGCAATAATAGGACTTGCATCGGGGTTTTACCGCTCTCGAAGAGAATGCGAGACCCTTCAACTCGTCCGGTTGAAGACAGTTCGAATTGTGGAGTTTGCAAGTGTTGGTGGAGGGCGGTTCCGTCGAGACGAATCGAGAGGCGAGAAGACGATACTTCAGGATTTCGATAGTCGGGATACATCGTCGTAACGGTTCCCTCCCACTCGCCGATGAGTTTCTCGACAGTCAGGGGTGGAAATTCCCTCGCGTTGCTTCCCTCGAGACATTCGCGAATCAACGTCAAACTGGATAACTCCCCGGAGGGGGCGAACAGTTCCACGATCCGCATTCGGCGATCGCGGTAAATTAATCCTAATTCTGCGCCAAAGGTGGCGATCGGGGAAAACTGCACCGAACCGATGGAAAACGCTCCGTCTTCAAAAAACAGGATATTGCGTCCCAAGGTGCGATATTCCAAGGTTAGCGGTGGCGGTTCCGGTTCGCCGAGAGGATATTTGAAAACCTGTTGTTTGACGAGTTGGTTGTCGTCCAATCCCTCGAAGGTGACGAGGGTTGGTGTATCGCTGAGAATCTCCCCCCGAGGCGACAGTTGGGTGAAGGAACCTTTCCAAGCCCCCAGGTTACGAAGGAAATATTGCCACTGCGTCGATGTGGTCACGGCGATCGCTCTCCCGACAGTGCTAATTTTATCATCTCCTCGTCATCGAAAATTTTGGGTTTGAAACCCCGCCCTTCTAGGGCGGCTTTACAGTACAATGGACGTGAATGGTTAAACTGGCTAACGAAACCCAAGTTAGTAAGTTTGCCTAAAACTCCAATTGAATTGGAATTTTGGCGGTGG
>NZ_JAQNCQ010000371.1:0-4241 GCF_028368005.1 Geitlerinema sp. CS-897
AATCCGGCGCTCGCACTTGGGAGATTTTAGCTTCCTTGGCGGCTACGGCTGCCCAATCTGACGACTCCTTTATTGACCTCGTTGCCCAGGCCATGCCTTGGCAGGCTTCGACCTGAGTGAGCATCGCTAAACAGATACCAAAGATGCCGGGGATCTTATACCGGAAGTGCTAATCGGGAATTTTGCCACCCAAAACTGATGTTTTTGCACTCATTGAGATGCACCCTGCACGATTTTTGTGCTTTAAGGCATTTTTTCAGTTTAGCTTATAGATCTGCACTCAATTCAATTTTTACGCAATCTTCATTATCAAACTCAAAAAATAGAAATGAAACGAACGTCAAAAAACACAATAACCCGAGTGACAATATGTCATTAAAAACAGAGTTTTGCGGACGGATGCGCGATCGCCCCGAAACGCGATCGCCCTCGAACCGGAACATCAACCTCTAGAATTGGAGTCAAACCGATCGCGACTGTAGAGGTGGCCGATGCCCACAACGATGACTCGCTCGCTCTTTCTAACCCTTACCCTTTCCCTCACCACCACGTTGTCCGTTTGTCCCGCCTACGCCAACACCGAACCCGTCGTTTGCGCGGCGACAGCCACACCAACCCACGTTCCTTGGGGAAGTCGTTACTCCTACTGGTTGCAAGGCGTTGCAGAATTCGACGAACAGGGGAGAATGTTACCCGTTCCCTTCGACCGCGCGTCAGATTGGTCTCTTTTTGTCACGAGCGCCCGCAATTCCGCCCCGACGCCTCTCGACCTCCTCGCGATCGATCCCGCTGAAGCTCCCAATTTTGCCTTTCCCGCCGTAACGTCCATTGAATGGGACAACCTCGACGAAGAACTCACTACCAACGTCACCAGCGTTTTTTCCGCCGAAGGCGTGAGTTACGGTCTGTTTCTCGCGATTCGCAATCCCCAACGCCCCGCCATACAACCGTTATTTCAAGTGATTCACTACCTCGCTCCAGATTTCGCGATCGTTTCGGACGCCTCGACTTGCTTTGTCGGCGTTACCGCTCCCGATATCGCCCGACCGACCGATCCCGGCGTGGTCGTCCCGTTTGAAACCCTCGCTCGCGGGAGTTATAGCGGCATTAACCAACCCTTCGAGCGCGTCGTTAACGATAACCTGGCTTGGCGTAGCTTCTGGCGACAACTCAACGCCAACATCGATCCGACCCCCGATCTTCCTGAAGTGGATTTAACCGACAAAACTGTTATCGCCGTCGGTCTCGGCGATCGGGCCAGTGGGGCTTACAGCGTCGAAATCGATACCGTACGTCTCGTTAACGGAACGGTCGTCGTCCACTACACGGAACGCCGCAGTTGTGGAGTCGCCACCGCCGCCATCACCCAGCCCTATCATCTCGTCTTACTCGATCGCACCACCGCCCCAGTCGAATTCCGCCGTAGTGTGGAAGCACCAGTTTGTCCGTGAGGAGAAAGGGAGAGGGAGAGCAGGGGAGACAAGGAAGATCGGGAAGACCTATGGAGTCGGTGCCTGACGACTTGGCCGGTTGAGCCAGATACTTTTCCGGTCTTTAGGTCACGCAGCCTACGGCGGTCTCATCATCAGGTCATCGCCCCGTTATCAATTATCAATTATCAATTCACAATGAAGCATTTTCTAACTCTGGCTTTTCTAGCGTTTGGGGGGATTTCTGCGGGGTACGCTGCCGAACCCGAACCGGCCGAAATCGTTCCGCCAACCGTCACACAGTATATTCCAGCGAACGCGGCAACAGTGGTGTTATTCCGAACGGATAATACCTGGTCGGATTTGGCACAGTTTGCAGGAGTTCCCGATAATATCGACGCACCCGGTGTATTACCTTTCGTTCCCCTGGCGAACGAAGATTTCGATGCGAACGTGCGATCGTGGGCGGGAGAGTGGGCAGCCTTTACAACGTCGACTGTTTCTGCGATTTCCCCGGAGGTTCCCACCTACGATATTACGTTGCTTCCTTTAAAAGACGAGGACGCGTTCGATCGCTATCTCGATCGCGTGCGAGACAGCCGCAGCCAACCCCCAGAAATCCAAACCCACAACGGCGTCGAATTTCTGTTCTTTCCGGCGGACAATCCACCGCCTCCGCCCGTGTTGGAAGAAGTTCCAGGGAATGAAGAGAGATTGGATCCCGCTTCAGAAAGTTCGTTAACCAAAGCGATCGCCGTCTATTCTAACTATTTCGGCGATTTCAAGCGATCGCTCCTGGCACAAACCGCTCCGTCAACACCACCAGAGACTCCCACCGACGACATTCCAACCGTTCCCTTTCCTCCGACGCCGCTGTACGCTCCCAGTCTCGCGATCGCCCGTTTGCCGGGATACGTGGTATTCGCCGCCACTGCTGAGGATTTACGGGGATTTCTCGACGTTCCCAGCACTGTGAAGCCTCTCGCTGAGGTTCCTGGGTTTCAAAATCTCTTGGCTCACGAGGCGTTCGATCGCTCTCTGATTGCGTTTTACGGCAATTTCAAACAAATCGCCCAACAACTCAACAGACTGCCGATTCCCACTGGCGAGGGCGAAACCTTTGCCAATTTAGCGGAAATCTACAGCCAAACCTACACTACCGGAGAAGCCCTCGTTTGGACGAGCGACACGGGCGTTCGGGGTCAGTTGCGCGTACACTATCGCGAACCGCAACCGGATATCGCGGCCAACGCCACCAACGACAATCGCCTCCTCGAGTATCTCCCCGCCACGGTTTACGGTTCCGTTAACGGGAAAAACCTAGGCGGAGGGTTGAGGTTAATTTTAGAGGCGTACAGTCAAATCCCAGAACTGGCTGGGTTTGTCGAACAACTGCGTCGAGGCGTTGAGGAAAACTTAGAACTCGATTTCGATCGCGACGTTCTCAGTTGGATGGATGGCGAATTTGCGCTCGTCGCGTTTCCCTCCAACGGCGGTTTGTTTCCGAGTTTCAGCCCCGAGTTTCAAGTCGGTGTGGGAATTTTACTCGAAACGAGCGATCGTCCCGCCGCCGAACGCTTTCTCTCCACTCTCGATGACTTCGTGGGACGCGTCGGCGAGGGTCTCGTCTCGGTGGATACCGCCAACATTGCAGGCGAACCGTTCGTGAGTTGGAACGCTCCTTTTTCGTTCGACGGTTCCCCCGTCAGTCAAATGAGTCACGGTTGGCTCGACGACAACACGCTGTTAATTGCGACTGGGACGGTTCCCGCCTCGCAACTGTACCCCCAACCCCGTTTGGGTTTGGCTGACAGCTACAATTTCCAAACGGCGATCGCGCCCTTTCCCACGACGAATTCGGGCTATTTATACTACAATTTCGGCTCAGCTTGGGCGTTCGTCAATACCTTGTTTTTAAATAGTTTTCCTCCGCCGCCCCCTTCTGCCAATATGAATACGTTTGTCGATACAATGCGATCGATCCGCAGTTTTAGTTTTTCAGTTGCCTTTGCTGAAGATCGCGAACAAGCTGATTTCAACCTCGTTTTATCGCCCAAACGCTGACGTCGATAGACTCGCCTCCTGACAGCTTTTCGCGTTCGGGAGGCGTTCTCCTTTTTTTGCATTCACTTGAGTTAAGGAAGTGCGAGTGCGAGTACCTCATCGCCACCGAGTTCGTCTCGTCGTTTCTCCGTTAAACCAATCGCGATCGCTGTAGGCTGACGGTACGTCTCGAACTGAGGTTCGGGCAACAAGAACTAGCGATCGCTGATTTTTGTTGCCCGAACTCATCATTTTTATTGTAGGATTCATTTCAAAACTGTAAATTCAAGGGTCTTTGGATATTATGGTGTAATTTGTTATAATAATACGAAATCGAACCGGGGTGCATTGCTATGATTGGGTGCATCTCAAAAATGTAAATCCATACGAGAGAATAAGGGTTTCAGCCTCCGAGCCTCATGTTTTTGCAAAACTGAGATGCACCCCTATGATTCCCCTACA
The DNA here is from genome assembly GCF_028368005.1 of Geitlerinema sp. CS-897. NCBI lineage: Bacteria > Bacillati > Cyanobacteriota > Cyanophyceae > Geitlerinematales > Geitlerinemataceae > Geitlerinema > Geitlerinema sp. CS-897. The sequence continues at coordinate 3,936 of NZ_JAQNCQ010000371.1, forward strand.
GCAAGGATTTTAATTGAGTATAAAATTCGCTTATCACCTCAAAATTTGAAAACCCAAATTTAACTGTAAATTCATTGAATACAAGGTTTCGTACTCGACTTAGATTTCGTTGAGTCAAGTTGCAGTTAAATTCAAACTATCCCAGACTTTTACAAAAGTAAAATGGGGTGCATCTCAGTTTTGCAAAAACATCAGTTTTGGGTGGCAAAATTCCCGATTAGCATTTCCCGTATAAGATCCCCGGCATCTTGGAGATGCCGGGGATCTGGAAATTGAGTGCGCCCAATTCGATGAATTTACATAATT
>NZ_JAQNCQ010000372.1:0-9001 GCF_028368005.1 Geitlerinema sp. CS-897
ATCCTAACGATCCTAACGATCCGGCGTTTCAAGATCCTAACGATCCCTTCTTAGATCCCAACGATCCGGCGTTTCGCGATCCTAACGATCCGCCACCCGATCCCGATTTTCAAGATCCTAACGATCCCTTCTTAGATCCCAACGATCCGGCGTTTCGCGATCCTAAAGATCCCTTCTTAGATCCCAACGATCCGGCGTTTCGAGATCCCAACGACCCTCTCTTAGATCCGTTAGATCCCAACACTCCCACACCAGATCCGAATTTTAACGATTTCGTCGATGGTATCGATAACAACCCGCTCGATCTCAACATCACTATGACGCCAACCGACTTGGCGAACACCAACGGAATTATCGTTTTCGATGCGACAAACGACATTACCATTTCGACTCCGATCGCCAATCCCAACGGAATCGAAATCTACGCCGGACGGAGTATCAACATTAACGCGAATCTCAACACCAGCATGGGAAACGGCGATGTCGTCGCGATCGCCAACGATCCGGGTGCGGCGTCCGGTTTGCGTCAACCCGGGCCGGCGAGTATCGCTCAAGCACCCGGAACCGAAATCGTCGCCAGGGGTGGAAACGTATTTCTTCGCCTTGAAAACGCGGGAGAAATCGGAGAAATTCGCCTGGGACGGATTACCACCAACGGTACGGTTGAAATCGACGCCAACGGTGGAAATATCGTTCGATCTTCCGATCCCAACGCTCAGGTTACAGCGAACGTTGGAGTCTTCTTGACGACGGGACGGGGTGGAATCGGAAACCCAAACGCGCCGATTCGTGTCAGCATCAACGACTTACAGGTTCGTACCGGAAGCGGCGGACAGTTTTTCAATATCGTTGGCGGCCAGCGTCAGACGATCGAGGACAATATTTCTCGAGAGATCGAAGCGGACGTTCGGGTTGACGACGTAGGAGAAAAACCCGACGCACCCGATCGCGAATCGCAAGGAGAGTTTGAAGGATTTGACGAACCCGATGGTGAAGTAGAGGGTTTTGACGACGATCGCCGAGAGGGACCTGGAGAATCCGATGAGTTTGGCGATCGCGGAGACGAGGATGCAGGATTTGACGAGGGAGGAGAGGAAGACGACGGCGATCGCGATCGTGGTGAAATTGAAGATGAAGAGTTCGATGTCGACTTTACTGAAGGTGCGGAAATCGCCTACACCGACGAGGTGGAAGCCGTCGCCAGTTTAGAACAAGACCGCCTTCAAGAATTCAGTACCTATCTCGGAAACCTGGCGAATTCGTCGATTTCTATCCAAAGTGCGCGAGAAGCCTTAACGGAAGTGTCGCGTCAAACCGGAACCCAGTCAGCGGTGGTGTACGTGACCCTACTTCCGACCCAACTGGAATTGGTCGTGTTTACCGCTGGCGATCGACCGATTCGACGATCGGTGGCGGTGTCGCGATCGGAGGTTCTCGAGGTGGCGACCCAGTTTCGCGAACAACTGACCAACCCTCGCTATCGCCGCACGACCGAGTATTTAGAACCTGCTCGAAAACTTTACCAGTGGGCGATCGCTCCTATCTTACCAGAACTGAAAGCGGCCGAGATCGATACGCTGCTGTTTTCCATGCCGACGGGACTCCGCAGCCTTCCCATCGCCGCTTTACACGACGGCGAACAGTTCCTCGTCGAACAGTTTGGCTTGAGTCTGATTCCCAGTTTGGGATTGGTGGACACGCGTTACCGCACGTTACAAAATACCAGTGTCTTGGCTATGGGAGCCAGCGAGTTCGGCGAAAGCCTCGATCCGCTTCCAGCGGTTCCCTTGGAACTGACCACGATTACCGAAGAATGGTGGAGTGGTTCGGCGTTCCTCAACGAACAGTTTACGCGGGAGAATTTAGTCCAACAGCGGCGACGCCACGGCTACGCGATCGTTCACCTGGCGACTCACGGGGAATTTCTCACCTTTGAGGACTCTTACATTCAACTGTGGGACGAACGCCTTCACCTCAACCAACTGCGACGGTTAGGATGGAACGAACCGGCGGTGGAGTTGGTGGTTCTCTCCGCCTGTCGAACCGCAGTCGGAAGCGAAGAAGCAGAGTTAGGATTCGCCGGATTTGCAGTCTCGGCTGGGGTGAAGTCGGCGTTGGCGAGTTTGTGGTACGTCAGCGACGAGGGAACGTTGGGGTTGATGAGTCAGTTTTACCGACAGTTACGGGAAACGCGCACGAAATCCGAGGCGTTGCGTCAAGCGCAACTGGCTTTATTGAACGGGGACGTTCGCGTCGAAAGCGGAAGCGTTCGCATTCGCGGGGTCGCCGAATCCTTGACGCTACCGGAGGAATTACGGGAGCGATCGAATTTCACGCTCTCTCATCCTTATTATTGGGCCGGATTTACGATGGTAGGAAGTCCGTGGTGACTTTTACAGTCACCAGTCACCAGTCACCAGTCACCAGTGAAAACAGAAAATCGTAGGGTGCGTGACTTGAAAAATCGGGTGTCGATCGTGAGACCGATCGATCGGTCACGCACCGCCAATGTACACCGCCAACTAGAAAATGGGGTCGAACTCAGGCCAATGTTGTCTTACCGCGTCACGCACCGACCCCATCTCATCATCCCATCATCCCATCACCTCAAACCTCAACCGGTTCTTTCCCCGAAACCACGGGTGCGATGTGACTCAACGCCAAATCGGGATGGTCGCCTTGGACTTGCGCCACGTTCCAATCGTTGCGGAATAGTAAAACCGGACGCTCCCAACTGTCTTTGACGGTTACAGTATTGAACAGCCGTCCGGCTTTTTCTAGGGCGTCCCAACCGCCAGTCACCCATCGCGCCACGCTAAAGGGAAGCGGTTCGAGACGGGTTTCGACGCCGTACTCGGTTTCGAGGCGGAACTGTACCACTTCAAACTGAAGTTGACCCACCGCCGCTAAAATCGGATCGCGTTTGGATTCGTCCACGGAATACATAATCTGTACCGCGCCTTCTTCCCGCAGTTCGGACACCCCTTTGCGAAACTGTTTGAATTTCGAGGGGTTGACGTTCCGCAAGTAGGCGAACAGTTCTGGGGAGAAACAGGGAATTCCTTCGTATTCGAGTTTCTTTCCGTTGTAAATGGTGTCTCCGATCGCAAACACGCCGGGGTTGTTCAAGCCGATCGCATCGCCGGGATAGGCTACGTCTAGAGATTCCCGTCCTTGCGCGAAGAGTTTTTGCGGCCGGGACAATCGCACCGTTTTTCCGGTTCGCGCGTGTTTGACGGTCATATCTTTCTCGAACTTCCCGCTACAGACGCGAACGAAGGCGATGCGATCGCGGTGTTTGGGGTCCATGTTCGCTTGGAGTTTGAACACGAACCCGGTAAATTCGGGATAAGTCGGGTCGATGTCGTCGAGGGTACTGTGGCGAGGACTCGGTTTGAGGGAATATTCGAGGAACGCATCGAGGAACAGTTGGACGCCGAAGTTGGTCATGGCGCTTCCGAAGAAGACGGGAGTGAGTTGTCCGGCGTGGATGCGATCGAGATCGAAGTCGGTTCCCAGTTCGTCGAGAATCTCCAATTCGTCTTTGAGTTGATAATAGAGTTCGCTGTCGAGTAACTCTTCGAGACGAGGATCTCCCAGTTCGAGAATCGTGTCTTTGGCGGCTTTGCTACCGTGTGCGGTACGCTCGAACAGGTGGATTTTCTTTTGGCGGCGATCGTACACCCCTTTGAAGCGATCGCCACTTCCAATCGGCCAAGTCACGGGATACGTCGCCAGTCCCAACTCTTGCTCGATTTCGTCGAGGAGTTCCAGCGGATCGCGACTGGGACGATCCATTTTATTCATAAAGGTAAAAATCGGGAGCGATCGCATCCGACAGACTTCAAACAACTTGCGCGTTTGCGGTTCGAGTCCTTTCGCCGCGTCTTCCAGCATCACCGCGTTGTCAGCAGCGGTGAGAGTTCGATAGGTATCTTCGCCGAAGTCTTGGTGTCCGGGGGTATCGAGTAGGTTAATCTGGTGTCCGCCATACTCGAATTGCAGAACCGTCGAGGTAATGGAAATTCCCCGCTGTTGTTCCATCGCCATCCAGTCGGAAGTGGCGTGACGTTGCGATCGACGGGATTTGACGGCTCCGGCTTCGTGAATCGCACCGCCATACAGCAGGACTTTTTCGGTTAACGTGGTTTTCCCGGCGTCGGGGTGGGAAATAATCGCGAAGTTGCGGCGTTGGTCTACGGCGGCTTGAAGTTCGGCTCGAAGGTCGTCGGTCATAGGTGCAATCAGAAGTTGAAACGGGGTGGAGATAAGGGAGCGATCGCGATCGTTGGCGCTTTTCAAGTTTATCAAACTCGGTTCTCGGGGTGGGGTTGGAAAACCGTCCGAGAATTCCCCAGTTCTCGCCACAGCGATATACTACAGAGCGCGTCGAACAACGAATAGGAGAATTATGACCGACACCCCACAACGCATCGTATTTTGCGATTTCGACGGAACCATCACCGCCGAAGAAACCTTTGTCGCCATGTTGAGGGAATTTACCCCAGACGTCGCCGATCGCTTGCTTCCTCAAATTTACGAGTTGAAGCTCACCTTGCGCGATGGCGTCCGACAAATGCTCGAATCGATTCCCTCCTCTCGCTACCCGGAGGTGTTGGAATTCGCCAAGTCGAAAGCCATTCGTCCCGGTTTGGTGGAACTGCTGGATTTCCTCGAGGAACAACAGGTTCCCTTCGTGGTGATTTCTGGGGGATTGAAAGGAATGGTGGAAGCGGTTCTCGGAGACTTACAACCTCGCGTTCGGGGAATTCACGCCGTTGAAGTCGATACCACGGGAGCGTATTTCCAACCCCACTCGGAGGTTGAGGGGGAAACGGAATTGGTGGCGAAAGTCGAAGTCGTCAAACAGTACGGCGTTGACGATTGGGTGGCGATCGGCGATTCGGTGACGGATTTGAATATGGCGATGGCGGCGCCGTTGGTCTTCGCTAGAACTCGTCTGTGTCAGTATCTCGAGGAACGGGGGAAAGCTTACGAGCCGTTTGAAACCTTTTTCGACGTGCGCGATCGCCTGTCGCAATTGTGGTAAGCGAAATGTTCTTCACCACAGAGACACAGAAGACACAGAGAGGTTTTTTGCATTTCGCGAATTCAGTTTGAATTCTGTCTGAGTTCTAGCGACCTTTGAAGCGCGATCGCCGAAACTCCAGTAAAAACAATAACAATGGAAAAACAGCGACACCAAGATCGGCTTGTTGAGCGACTTCCCCATATTTCTTCGAGGTTCCTTGGAGGTGAACTAAGCGACTGCCTAGCTGCATGGCTCCCATTCTCTAAGTGGAGGAAATATCAACGTCTCGATAAGATGCCGCTGTTTTTCGTGATGGGACAGATGTTATATTCGACAGCGTTTTTTACCTCTTTACTTGTGTGGACTGCGCTGTTGTGTATCTGCCTAGAAGCTATCTATTAGCTTCTAGCTTTAATGTAGTTTGTTTTTGAGGAGACGACAAGGGCTTGTAACCAAAGTTTACACTCTCGGGAATTCACCTGAATTGCTCGTCAGACTCTTCGATTTCAAACTCAACTTTTAGAAGGCGATCGCCTGGCAAAAATACGCCAAAAAACAACAACGTTCGGAGTGGCCTAACGCTTGAATTTCCCCTTATTGCTTGAGTCTATCTGGAGATGCCTTGAGTAACTTTTTTGTAAAGTCCGCTTTGGCAAAGCTCCCTAAGAACTAGGTGGTGGAAATTGTCGTGACGCGATCGAACGTTGCTGTTTTTCGTGATGGGACAGACGTTAGAGTTGACAGCGTTTTTACCTCTTGAACTTGTTTGGACTAGGCTGTTAAGTAAGTCTGCCTGGATTGAAGCTCCTTTAAGCTTCTAGTTTTAGAATAACGCGCGTCTTTTTTTTTGACAACGACTTGATACTAAACTTTACGTTCGTGAAAGTTTTACTATGTTTGAGGTTCTTGGGGTTTAAAACTGACGCTAAAGATACCCTTGAGAGAGATATCGCCCTAAACCATAACAACGCCCAGATCTACCGAACGAGTGACCTCTTCTGGTTTTTGAGATTTTCTGGAGATGAACTAAGCAACCGCTTAGTCTCATAGCTCCCATTCTCTAAGTTGAAGAAGTATCAGTTTCTAGATTGGGCGTTGCTGTATTTTGTGATGGGACAGACTGTTGATTTAACAGCGTTTTGACCTCGTTTTAACTACTGTGGATTAGGCTGTTTAATGTCTGCCTAGAAGCTTTTCTTTAAGCTTCTATTGTTAGAGTAATCCTTCTAAAATTTTATGGCAAGGGTTCGACACTAAACTTTACGTAAATCTTAGAAGGTGAGAACGACTCTTGAAACGTTAGTGAATTTCTGAAATTCTTGCTTTGCTCGATCGCCTTCAAATACGACAACACCCACAACCGATGTAACGATTAACTTCCCCAATCTTTAGACTCCATAGAGGTGAACTAGACATCGCCTAGTTGCATGGCTCCCATTCTCTAAATGGAGGAAGTATCGATTTTTCGCGTGGGTGTTGTGGTTTTCACGTAGGGGACAGACGTTAGAGTTAACAGCGTTTTTACCTCGTTAGAAATCGTGTGATATAGGCTGTTTTTGTCTGCCTGAAAGCTCTTGTTTGAGCTTTGATTATTACTTTAATGAGTCCTGCGATCGATGACAACCCCTTGAAACCAAAGTTTACTGCAATGATAGTAGTACTTATTTTCTATGAACTTATGCAAAGAATCGGGAATCGGGGAATCGGGAACGGGGAATCGGGAACGGGGAATAGTATCTCGCCATCCGCTCATCTCTCCCTCCATCAAAAGAGCCACTCTAGACAGACTCTAGAGCGGCTTTTGAAGCGAGTTATGGATTGTCGCTGGGAAATGTTGCGAGGATTGCATCGAGACTGAAAACCCTACAGGGCGAATTCAGCCAGTCCTTCGAGAGAGCGACGCAACATTGACTTGCGTACCGTGTCTTTGTGTTCGGTACGATGCATCATCATGTAGCGAGAGCGATCGCTGACGGGACGTTGTTGGTTTTCCTGATTCGTGCGATACGCCACACCGCGATATTTCAGTTCCACCGTCGGCTGTTGAACCACCGTTTTGTTATCCGTGTGGAACCGCCAGTCTAAACCGCGATATTTTCCAACTGTTTTCACAGGAGGAGTTTCTACTTCAGGAGCAGTGTAGTTATAAGGAATTCCGCGATAAGTGAGTTGCATGATTCGCCTCCTACAGCTATCGAAACGAGTTGAGTGAGGCGCGTTCCTTCGGGAGTTGTCCCTACTTCCGTCCCTTAGCGGTGAGTATTTTCACTCGGTTGCTTGAGGGATGAACGATTTACTTTCTGTATCTATTGTTACCGTATTGGCGGAACTTGTCAAGCATATTAAGAAAATTAATCAGTTGTGACCTAAATCACAGGGTACGATCGCGGCGATCGCTGCCGGACGTTGCGAAGACCTCTCCAAAAGCCGATGGGTTAAAATAATCGGGCAGTTTGTAAATAGCGAGCGAGTGAACGTCAAACCCGACTGGCTACGCGTCAAAGCCCCCCAGTGGCAGCGCGTCGGCAACGTGAAAGAAATCCTGCGAGACCTGAGCCTCAACACCGTCTGCGAAGAAGCCTCCTGTCCCAACATCGGCGAGTGCTTCAACAACGGAACGGCCACCTTTCTGATTATGGGGCCTGCTTGTACCCGCGCCTGTCCCTACTGCGATATCGACTTCGAGAAACAACCGAAAGCCCTCGACCCCCAAGAACCCGAACATCTGGCCGAGGCGGTGCAAAAACTGCGGCTTAACCACGTGGTCATCACTTCTGTCAACCGCGACGACCTCCCCGACGGGGGCGCGTCTCAATTTGTCGCTTGCATCCAAGCAGTGCGTCGCGTGTCGCCGGGAACCACCATCGAAGTCTTAATTCCCGACTTGTGCGGAAACTGGGACGCTCTGGCGACGATCCTCGAAGCACAGCCAGAGGTTCTCAACCACAACACCGAAACCGTCCCGCGACTGTATCGCCGCACCCGTCCCCAGGGGAATTACGATCGCTCTCTCGAACTCCTGCGTCGTAGCCGTCAAATCGCCCCCTGGGTGTACACCAAATCCGGGTTGATGGTGGGTTTAGACGAAACCGACGAGGAAATCCGTCAAGTGATGCGGGATTTACGCGAAGTCGATTGCGACATCCTCACGTTGGGACAATATCTGCAACCGAGTCAAAAACATCTCGGCGTGAAATATTTCGCCACCCCGGAACAGTTCGACGCTTGGCGGGAATACGGTGACGCGATCGGATTTTTACAAGTCGTCTCCTCCCCGTTAACGCGCAGTTCCTACCACGCAGAACAGGTTCGCGCCTTAATGGAACGCTATCCCCGTAGCAAATCCACGTTGGAGACGAACGCATGACCGTGTTAGTGGTGGCGACGGGGAACCCAGGGAAGTTGAAGGAGATGCAAGCGTATCTGACGGATACCGACTGGGAACTCCAACTCAAACCGCCGGAAATCGACGTTGAAGAAACTGGGACGACCTTTGCCGAAAACGCCCGATTGAAAGCCAGCAGCGTAGCCAAAGCTACCGGAAAATGGTCGATCGCCGACGATTCCGGGTTGAGCGTCAACGCCCTCGACGGCGCACCGGGGATTTACTCGGCGCGATATGGAAAGAGCGATCGCGATCGCATCGATCGCGTTTTACGAGAGTTAGGTGACACCGACAACCGAGACGCCCAGTTCGTCTGTGCCATTGCGATCGCTCGTCCCGACGGTAGCATCGCCATAGAAGTCGAAGGCATTTGTCCCGGCGAAATTCTCACCGAACCTCGGGGAAACGACGGTTTCGGCTACGACCCCATTTTCTATGTTCCCGAACTGGGGATGAGTTTCGCCGAAATGTCTCCCCAGCAGAAACACGAGTGCAGTCACCGAGGCCGTGCGTTTCAAGCTTTGCGCCCGACGCTAGACAAATTGGCGTGATGCTGGGGAGAGGGAGAGGGGGAGAGAGGGAGA
>NZ_JAQNCQ010000373.1:0-15617 GCF_028368005.1 Geitlerinema sp. CS-897
ACCTTGGTGTGTAGGGTAAATGCTTGTAGCCTTTATCTGGCAAGGGATTTCTCGATTTGAGCTGCCTTTTTATACAGTTTAGCAAAAACTCTTATACTGTAAGGGTTTCAGCGATTTCTTGCATAGTAAGTTCGGAAGAGCTAAATTTGTTAAAAGCTGGTATAGATTGCAGTTGACACGAAAAGACTAAACTCATGTTAATTTCTCCAATCGATAGGGTCTTGGGTTTCGTCGCTTCAACTCAACTTACATGAGTCGAGACAAGTTCAAAAATTGTACTTAACCGCCGCCAATGACTTCTTTTTCAACTGCTTCGATGATTTTCAACAAACTGACTTTCGTTTCGGCAGTTGTCTCACCGAGCAACCCTGCAATTTCTTGAGCGACTTTCATTTGATTGTCTACCACTTCTTTGACTTTTAAAACAGTATCGCTTTTGAGACGCTGTAACTCTTTTTTTTGCTCGTATTCGTGAGACATATCGACCAAAATACACGCAATAATTTCTTCTTCAGGAATCGAGAAGATAACTTCTTTGACGTAAAGTTTTCGTTTGGGATATTCTCGTTCTAATCCCCGAACGACATTCTGGGTTTTCCAGACTTTTTGAAAGCGATCGACATTTCCTAAAATATCGATCGCCGATCGTCCGATAACGTCAGCTTGTTCGATACCGAACATCTTACAGAATGCCGGATTGACAATTTTAATCGTCATCTCGGGATCGACGGCGATCAGTCCGTTAGGATCGTATTCCCACAGAAGCCGCCAAAGGTTATTTTGGCTTTGTTCTAACATTTTTAAAATAGGGTTTGGGAATTCAGTGAGTGTTGGCGTGAAGGGTCAATGGGATAAAGCTATGCGATCGCTAGAATTCAAGGATTAGAAACTCAACAAACGCATAGCTAAGCCGTGAATTTTTTGAAATTCTAGGCTTCTCGCGTAACTTTTTTACTTTGAATGGCAGGTAAAATCTCTTGCAGAAATTTATCTTCGATGTTTTGCGGATTGATATTGATGAAATGCTGGTCTTTGAATTTCATCACGATGCCGTAACTACAAGTTTCGAGACAGAACGATCCTTTGAGTTCTACTTTTTCCTCGAGATCGTACTCGCTGATTAGCGATTGAAGTTTCGGCAGAACTTCGTAAACACCGAGTTGGTGACAGGCTGACCCCATACAGAGGTAGAGGTTTTCTTTAGACATCAGTTTGTCGAGAAACGAACGACGTACTGGGAGGGGAGCAAGGGAGAGAGGGAGAGGGGGAGAGAGGGAGAAGGGGAGAGAGGGAGAAGGGGAGAGAGGGAGAGAGGGAGAAGGGGAGAGAGGGAGAAGGGGAGAAACTTCGATCGGTCTTCTCTGTTCCCCGTTCCCCTAGTTAGAGGGGGAGATTTCACCTCCTCTCCTCATCTCCTGATTATTCTCGATATACTTCGTCGAGAACTTGGCGATCGCTCGAGAGTAACTGCACGTGAAGGGGCATTTGTCCGACGGCGTGCGTCGAACAACTCAAACAGGGGTCGAAGTTGCGGATTCCGGCTTCGACGCGATTCAACATCCCTTCAGGAATTTCGTTGGTGTGGATGTAATGTTGAGCGATTTGCTTGACGGTTTCGTTCATCGCCAGGTTGTTTTGTCCGGTGGCGATGATGAGGTTGACTTTTTTAATCGAGCCGTTTTCGTCCACGTTGTAGTGGTGAAAGAGGGTGCCGCGAGGAGCTTCGCTGACACCAACGCCTTCGAGGGCGTTAATATCCGCTTTGGAACGACAGCGTGGAGACAGTAAATCGGGGTCTTCCATGTATTGTTCGATGCGTTCGATCGCCGCCAGAATTTCGATCAGTCGCGCGTAGTGGTACATGAAGGAAGAGGTGGCGCAGCGTCCCCCGGCGCGATCGCGGAATTCTTGCAGTTCGCGATCGGCGTCTGGCGTTCCCATGCGATCGCAGACGTTCAACCGCGCCAACGGCCCCACGCGATACATTCCATCGGGATATCCCATCGGTTTGTAATAGGGGAATTTCAAGTAAGACCACCGTTCGACAGCTTCGCCGAGAAAGTCTTGATAGTCTTCTTCCCGCAGTCCGTCGGCGACGATGTTTCCCTGACTGTCCACGAAGCGGATATGTCCGCCGTAGTGTTCCCAAGTCCCATCGGGAGCGACCAAACTCATAAACAGCGAGTCGAACTTCCCGAAAATGTCGATTTCGCTTTTGAGGGTGTCGTCGATGAGTTGTTTGAACAGTCCGAGGGCGGTTTCGATGGTTTGTCGGGATTCTGGGAGGCGATCGACAATCCACTGACGGCCTTCTTCAGACAGGGGCGATCGCACCCCGCCCGGAACCGCCCAGGCTGCGTGAATTTTCTTCGCCCCCAACAGTTCGATGATGGTTTGTCCGAACTGACGAAGTCGAATTCCAGCCCTCGCCAACTCGGGATCGGCCGCCATCAACCCGAAAACGTTGCGCTTGGCGGGATCGCTATCCCAACCAAGTAGGAAGTCGGGACTACTCAGGTGAAAGAAACTCAGGGCGTGGGATTGGGTAATCTGTGCCAAGTTCATCAGACGGCGCAGTTTTTCCCCGGCTGGCGGCACCTGGACAGCGAGGATTTTGTCGCCGGTTTTTGCCGACGCTAACAGGTGGCTGACGGGGCAAATGCCACAAATACGGGCGGTAATCCCCGCCATCTCGAACATCGGACGACCTTCGCAGAATTTTTCAAATCCCCGAAACTCGACGACGTGAAAGCGGGCGTCGTCTACATCTCCGGCGTCGTTGAGAAAAATTGAGATTTTCGCGTGACCCTCAATACGGGTGACGGGATCGATAACAACTGTCTTAGCCATGATTACGAACTCACGATAGATCGGGGAATAGGGAATGGGGAACGGGGAATGGGGAACGGGGAACGGGGAATGGGGAATGGGGAACGGGGAACGGGGAACGGAAAAGACCGATCGAAGTTTCTCCCCCTCTCCCCCTCTTCCTCTCTCCCCTTCTCCCTCTCTCCCCTCTCCCTCTAACTATCCGAACTTCAACATTTCCCGCCCTTCCATAACGGGTTTTTCGCCTTTGAGGAGGGGTTCGATCGCCGCTTGGATGCGAGGTGCAGACGGCGGACATCCGGGGATAAACAGATCGACCGAGACCAGTTCGTGTACTGGACGGACGCGATCGAGCAGTTCGGGGACGATGCCCGGTTCTTTCGGAAGCTGCGGTGTTTCGTCTCCGAGTTCCAGGTAACAGCGTTTGAGAACCGGTTCGGTACTGCCCAGCATATTTCGCATCGCCGGAACGTTGGCCGTCACCGCGCAATCTCCGAAGGAAATCAGAAGTTTCGTGCGTTCGCGAACAGTATAAATCAGTTCCAGGTTTTCTTCGTTGGCCACTGCCCCTTCCACGAGGCAAACATCTACATCTTCAGGATAGTCTTTTAGATCGGAACCGACCGGGCTGTAGACGATCTCGGCGAATTTGGCCACTTCAAACAGCCATTCGTCCAAATCGAGAAACGACATATGACAGCCAGAACAGCCAGCCAGCCAGACGGTCGCGAGTTTTACCTTGTCCATTTTTTCTCCTCTCGGGCAGTTACCAAAAAGTCCAATTTGCCGCGATCGCGATCGATCTCGGCGACGGTGGTACCTTTACGGAAAATCGATCCCGTCGGGCAGGCATCGACGCATTTTCCGCAGGCGGTGCAGGCATCGACCTCGCCCCAGGGTTGGTTCATCCCAGTGACGACTTTCGCCGCCGGCCCCCGGCCGGATACGTCCCAAACGTGGGCGCCTTCGATTTCGTCGCAGACGCGGACGCAGCGGGTACAGAGAATGCAGCGGTTGTGGTCGATGCCGAATTGGGGGTGAGAAATATCCACTTCCCGTTCGGGGAAACGGTAGGTAAAGCGGGTGTGATCCATGCCCACTTCGATCGCCACGTCTTGCAGTTCGCAGTGTTCGTTGGCCACGCAGACCGCGCAGACGTGGTTTCCTTCGGCAAAGAGCATTTCGACCACCATGCGGCGATACTCTTGTAATTCCGGGGTTTCCGTGGTCACGTTCATGCCTTCGGTGGCTTCAGTCACGCAGGCCGGAAGCAGTTTGGGAATGCCTTCGATTTGCACCAAACAGAGGCGACAGGCGCCCACGTCGGACACGCCGTCGAGGTGACAGAGGGTCGGGATGCGAACTCCCGCTTCTTTGGCCGCGTCGAGAACGGTGGTTCCCGCTTCTACGGCGACATCGATATCGTTAATTTTGAGGGTGACAACTGACATAGCAGATCGTCCTTAAACTATCCTGGCTTATTTCGTCGAGTGGGAAGTGCGTTCAGTCGTTGGGTTCGTCTTTGGGGTCGTCGGGATGAAAGAGAGGCGATCGGTCGTCCTCGATTTCGTAAAATACCTCGTGAGACAGCAGGTGACTGAGGGCTTCTAGGGTGGCGAAGGCTTTCGGGTTGGGGGGCGGCCCGGACCGAAAATGTTGCCAGTCTTCGAGGCTGTCCCAACGGGCGATCGCGATGAACAGTTGGGGATCGGCTTGGCAGCGCAACAGCAAGCTTCCCCGCCCGCCGGGAACGCGATCGCGAATCGTCCGCGTCGCTTGCGTCCACGCCCGTACAAAGTCACCTTCGCGATGGCTGCGGACGCGCCAGCGGTAAATCACGCGAACCGAGAACCGACCGGATGTCATGACGGACGCACGGGGACTTTACCGTTACTCGGACGAACGGAGGCGGGTTGCAGCAACTCCAAATACTCGTTCTCGAAGTAGTGCAGGGTACTCATGACCGGGTTCGGTGCTGTTTGTCCCAACCCACAGAGACTCGTGGCGGCCACCATGCCACAGAGTTCTTTGAGTTTTTCCACATCGGCGGCGGTGGCTTGTTGGTTGAGGATTTTGGTCAGCAGTTGGTACATCTGCACGGTTCCAGCCCGGCAGGGAATACATTTGCCGCAGGTTTCGCCGCGACAGAATTCCATGTAAAACTGCGCGACTTGGACCATGCTGGTGCTGTCGTCCATGACCACCATGCCACCAGACCCCATGATCGATCCGAGTTTTTTCAAGGAGTCGTAATCGACGGGAGTATCGAGAAGCCGTTCGGGAATGCAGCCCCCCGACGGGCCTCCGGTTTGGATGGCTTTGACTTTGCCGCCACCGGGAACGCCGCCCCCCATGTCTTCGACGATTTCCCGCAATGAAATCCCCATCGGGACTTCGATCAGTCCGGTGTTGCGAATCTTCCCGGTGACGGAAAAGATTTTCGTGCCTTTGCTCTTATCGGTGCCGATGTTGGAAAACCAGTCAGCGCCTTTGCGGAGAATGGCAGGAATGTTAGCCAGGGTTTCGACGTTGTTAATCAGCGTCGGACAGCCTTTCAATCCGGATACGGCCGGATAGGGCGGCCGGGGTCGGGGCGTGCCGCGTCCCCCTTCGACAGAGGCGATGAGGGCAGTTTCTTCGCCGCAGACGAACGCCCCCGCCCCCACGCGAATTTCGATGGTGAAATCGACGGGAGAGCCGAAGATTTGCGCCCCGAGAATGCCTTTTCGTTTGGCTTGCTGGATGGCTTTGTGCAGGCGAGAGATGGCGAGGGGATATTCGGCGCGAACGTAGATGTAGCCTTGGGTTGCGCCGACGGCGTATCCGGCGATCGCCATGCCTTCGAGAACCCGGTGGGGATCGCTTTCGAGAACGCTGCGATCCATGAACGCGCCGGGGTCGCCTTCGTCGGCGTTACAGATGACGTATTTTGAGCCGGGGGGCATTTTGGCCACGGTCGCCCATTTCAACCCGGTGGGATATCCGGCACCGCCGCGACCCCGCAATCCAGATTTGGTAATTTCTTGGACGACTTCGGCTGGGGTCATTTCGTAGATGGCGTGATGCAAGCCTTGGTAGCCTTCCGCCATCAGGTATTCTTCGATCCGTTCGGGATCGATTTTGCCGCTGTTTTCTTGGACGATTCGGACTTGACGGTTGAAAAAGGGATGGTTGGGATCGCCTTGTAGGGCGTCGGCTTCTCCACCGTTTTGGAGGGCTGAAACGATCGATTCGGCTTGGTCGGGGGTGACTTTCTGATATTGCAGCCCTTCTGATGGGATTTCGACGATCGGCCCTTG
Organism: Geitlerinema sp. CS-897; assembly: GCF_028368005.1. NCBI lineage: Bacteria > Bacillati > Cyanobacteriota > Cyanophyceae > Geitlerinematales > Geitlerinemataceae > Geitlerinema > Geitlerinema sp. CS-897. Next base: position 6,129 of record NZ_JAQNCQ010000373.1, read on the forward strand.
ACCGCACAAGCCGGGACACCCGACGCCCACCACCTGCACTTCGGCGTTGAGTCCGGCTTCTTTGACAGCGGCGACGAGGCGTTTTTTGACTTCGATCGAGTTCGTGGCTTGACATCCGGTGGAGGTGCAGCAGTGAACGCGAATCGCTTTCTGGGCGTTGCGCTCTTGTTCTGCAATTTCAACGAGTTCGCTCCAATCCATAGCAATGCTCCTTGGGTATTGCGCGTTTGCGGGAGATTTAGAGGGGGAGATGGGGAGAGGGGGAGAGCGGTAATCCGTTTCTTCTTTGTCTCCTTGTCTTCTTTTCCCCGTTTCTACTCTTCACTCTTCCCTCTTCACTGTTTTTCCCCGTCTTGCCATTCAGCGACGTTTTGGCAGGCGATTTCGGCGGTTTGCTGTCCTGAGACTTTGCCGTCGTAGATGACGGCAGGGGCAATCCCGCAAGCGCCGATACAGCGCACGGTGACGAGGGATACTTGCCCGTCGGGGGTGGTTTCTCCGGCTTCGACGCCGGTTTTCTCTTCGAGGGCTTTGAGGACTTCGCCGCCGCCTTTGACGTAACAGGCGGTTCCCAAACAAACGACGCAGGTATGGGCACCGCTGGGTTTGAGGGAAAATAGGTGGTAGAAGGTGGCGACGCCGTAAACGCGAGAGAGGGGAAGTTTGAGGTGGTGGGCAATGTATTCGAGTACGTCTTCTTCGAGGTAGCCGAAGGCTTCTTGGGCTTTGTGGAGAATTTCAATCAGGGCGTCTTGGCGATACTGGTTGCGCTTCATGGTGATGTCGAGAACTTTGAAGCGCTTGTCTGGGGCGGACGATCCTTTTTTTGTGGGGGGGGTTCCAACTGTTTCGGAGGCGGGTTTGGACGATGAGGTTACAGAGGCCATAGGTTGACTATCCTGTCGCTTCAGCAAAAAACGGGCGACTCGATCTTTCGGTCGTCTGTTGAAGGCATTTTCGGGAGAGGCGAACGGCTTGAAAAGTAGAGTCGGGTTGGAGAATTTATGGGAACAGCTCGGCACGATCTTTAAGAAAAAATTAAAGTAATCGAACTGTTGTTTTTCTCCTTCGATCGATAAAATTCCTGCTAGGATCTATTGTGGTAATTGAGAGCAATAAAATCAACTAACTTTACAGAAGTTACAATAGAGTTTTTGTTAAGATAATATAAAGAAGTTTAAATAAATCGATCGAAAATTGTGAATAAGTTTGACCTGTCGAACTTGTCCTGTCCCATGCCGTTACAGCAGTACCCCCACGTTCTGCTGGCGCACGGGGGCGGTGGCAAGCTGATGCAGCAACTCATCCATCAGGTGTTCGTTCCGGCGTTCGGGTCTCCTGAGACCGTGTTGCACGATGCAGCGACGGTAAGACTCAATGGCGATCGCATCGCGCTGACGACGGATTCTTATGTCGTGCATCCGCTATTTTTTCCCGGTGGGGATATCGGTTCGATGGCGGTCTACGGAACGGTGAACGACCTGGCTATGGCTGGGGCTCGTCCGCTCTATTTGACGGTCGGCTTTATTCTCGAGGAAGGGTTGCCCATGTCGGTGTTGTGGCAGGTGGTACAGTCGATGCGCCAAGCGGCCGATCGCGTGGGGGTCAAAATTGTAACTGGTGATACGAAAGTCGTCGATCGCGGGAAAGGCGACGGCATTTTTATTAATACGGCTGGGGTGGGACAGGTCGAGGGCGATCGCACCATTTCTCCGAAAGCGATTCGTCCCGGCGATGCGGTTCTCCTCAACGGCGACATCGGCCGCCACGGGATCGCGATTATGGCCGTGCGGGAGGGATTGATGTTCGAGACGGCGATCGAAAGCGATCTCGCACCCCTTTCCGAAACGGTGTTGGCGTTGTTAGAAGCCGATATCGACGTTCGCTGTTTGCGCGATCTCACTCGAGGCGGGTTAGCCAGCGCCCTTCACGAACTGGCGACGGCGGCGAAGGTGGGAATCCACATTGACGAACGGGCGATTTCGGTACGGGAAGACGTACAGGGGGCTTGTGAAATTTTGGGATTCGATCCGTTGTATTTAGCCAATGAAGGGCGCTTCGTCACCTTCGTTCCCCCGTCCGATGTCGATCGCGCCTTGGCAATTTTAGGACCCAACGCTCAGAAAATTGGCGTCGTGACAGAAGCCGCGTCGCCTCCGGTGACGATGACCAGTCAAATCGGTTCCACGCGGGCGATCGATCTCCTCAGTGGGGAGCAGTTACCGCGTATTTGTTAGTTGATAGGGAACAGGGAACAGTGGGGACAGCGACAAACAGAAACCTTGGAGATCCCTTGAAATCCCCGGAATTTCCGAGGTTCCAGGGATCTCGCCCGGACAAAGAAGTCGAGCCTTAAGAGGGAACGGGGACAAACAGTGAAGAGTAAAGGAAAACCGTGGAGAGTTAACAGTTTCTTCCCCTCTCTCTTGTTTCCTTGCTCCCCTGCGCCACTTCCTTGTCCCCCGTTCCCGATCCCATTTGCCAATAGTTGGCGATAACATGGGATAATAAGTAAAGTTTTGTATCGTCAGCCGAGCGAAAACTTCATCATGCAAGCAAGTCTGACTGTCAGCACCCACTTCAGCGCCGCTCATCGTCTCGCCCGTCCCGATCTGGACTACGATACGAATTGCGGGATTTACGGGAAGTGCGCGCGTCCCCACGGCCACGGTCACGATTATCACCTAGACGTGACTGTTCGCGGCACGATCGACCCTCGTACGGGAATGGTGGTCGAACTCGGGGCGTTACATGGGGTGTTACAGGAGGTTGTTATCGAACCCCTCGACCATCGCTTTTTGAATAAAGATATTCCCTATTTTGCCGATCGCGTGCCGACGGCGGAACATATCGCCATTTACATTCGCGACATCTTACAAGAGCCGTTACGTCAGTTGGGCGTTACCTTAGAGAAGGTGAAATTGTACGAAAGTCCGAATAACTCTTGTGAGGTTTACGGAAAGCGTTCGAGCAATTCTGCTACCCCTGCAACAACGGCTAAACCTAAGTTAGTTTTAGTTTAGGTTCGAGCGATCGCTGGTGGCTCGATCTAAGCGATCCTTGAGAGATTTTACCGATCGCACTCCCTAAAAACTGACTGAAAAGCAAGTGGGGATCGCACGATCGCGGCTTCTTAACCCAATGGCAACCAAAAGTTACAAACTGTATACTACTATGAGGACTGTCCTCGATCCGTAACGATGACTACTCCTGCCAACGCATTACCGCCTGCCCTCGATAAGATGGTTCAACGCTTCAAACGCGCCAGCGATTCTAAGCGACGCTACGAACAACTGTTGTGGCTGGCGAAAAAGCTTCCCGAATTTCCCGATTCTGAAAAAGTTCCCGATAATAAGGTGCAGGGCTGCGTGTCGCAAGTCTACGTGATCGCACACTTGGACGACGAGGGAAAAGTCGTGTTCGAGGGAGATTCAGACGCACAACTGACGAAAGGACTATTAGCGTTTTTGATTCGAGGTACTAACGGCTTGACGCCGGAAGAAGTGGTGAAACTCGCGCCGGATTTTATTGAGGAAACCGGATTGCGAACGAGTTTGACGCCATCTCGCGCCAACGGGTTTTACAACATTTTCAAAACGATGAAGCAAAAGGCGCTGTTGTTGGCGTCGAGCGAAATCTCGAACGCAGAGGCGAACTAACCTAAGGTATGTCAACCCCGACTGTCACCGGAAGCGCAAGCGCCGAACGTTTCTCGGACAAGATTCCCGTCACGGTCGTTACTGGGTTTCTCGGAAGCGGGAAAACAACGTTTCTCAATTATCTTCTCGAGACGCGCCCCGAGATGAGGGTGGCGGTTTTGGCGAACGAACTCGGTCAGATCGATATCGATCGCCAGCTTTTGGTGTCCGAAACGTCGGACATGGTGGAGTTGAGTAACGGGTGTATTTGCTGTTCGATTAATGAAGATTTAGTAGACGCGATCGAACGGGTTTTAGAACGATCGCCCCCAATGGAAGCGATCGTCATCGAAACCACTGGTGTCGCCGATCCCCGTCCGCTTCTCGTGACCTTTTCCGGCCAGAGATTGCGCGATCGCACTCGCTTAGACGCGATCGTCACGATGGTAGATGCCGAAAACTTCGAGGACGTCAAACGTCAGAGTGAAGTCGCGGTCAATCAAATTGTCTATAGCGATATTCTCGTATTAAATAAAGTCGATCTCGTGGCGTCCGAAAAACTTGAAAATCTCGAAAATTTTCTGCGATCGCTCAAAAAAAGTGCTAGAATTTTGAAGGCGAGTTTCGGACGAGTGCCGTTACAGTTTATTCTAGATAGAGCAGCACCTCCAACTCGTAAACCGATCTTAAAAAACTCAGGCACAGGGACTTCTGACGTTCTGGCAGATGGCTTTACTTCAGTCTCGTTTCAGAGCGATCGCCCCTTTTTAGTCAGCAAATTTCAAACCTTTTTATCTAACCGACTCAGTCACAACGTCTTTCGAGCAAAAGGGATTCTCTGGTTTAAAGAAAGTCAGCGCTGTCACGTTTTTCAACTCTGTGGCGAGCGCTACAACATGGCGACCGAGCCGTGGAAAAATTCACCCAAAAACCAGCTCGTTTTGATAGGGAGAAATCTCGATGCCCTCCAGATTCAACAGCAGTTAACGAACTGTTTAGCTCGATGAGCGATTTTTTTTGCCCGCTTAATTGAGAACGAATCCAATTTCCGCTTTGATTTTCTAGCAACTGTAAAAAGATAGACCGACAGCGTAATGACTTTACCCAATTCTTCCGACTTAATCGGTGCAGACAAACTCGAACAGCAGCTTCTCGCCAACGGGAATGGAAACGGCCGTAAAGCCGTCACCAACGACGAGATGCAAACCGCAATTCGTACCCTGCTAACGGAACTCGGAGAAGATCCCGATCGCGAAGGATTGCGCGATACTCCCAAACGAGTTAGCAAAGCGTGGCAGTTTCTGACCTCGGGTTACAACCAGTCTCTCGAAGAACTCCTCAACGGTGCGATTTTCACCGAGGACTCTCACGAGATGGTGTTGGTGCGCGATATCACCCTGTTTAGCACCTGCGAACACCACATGCTACCGATTATCGGACACGCTCACGTGGCGTATATTCCCAACGGAAAAGTCATCGGTCTGTCGAAAATCGCGCGAATTTGCGATATGTTCGGTCGCCGCTTGCAGGTTCAAGAGCGGTTGACGGGACAAATTGCCAACGCTCTGCAAGACGTGCTGAAACCGGAAGGGGTGGCGGTCGTTGTCGAAGCGACTCATATGTGTATGGTGATGCGCGGGGTTCAGAAACCCGGCTCTTGGACGACTACCTCGGCGATGCGCGGCGTGTTTGCAGAAGACCCGAAAACCCGCCACGAGTTCATGAGTCTGATTCGTCACAATCCCCAATTCCACTAATTTTCAATAGGATGGGTGAGTAGGGCGAGCGTTGCTTGCTCTACTCGTTTTGTCCGCTCGGGAGATCGACGTTGATGTGGACTGTTTCTGCTTGTCCGATCGACCTGCGAAAAATCGAACTTCCAGCCGGTCGAACGCTGACACTGCGCGATATCGACTGGCCGGAGTTCGAGCGTATTTCGAGTGCGTTCGGGGAGCGATCGCGATCGCGCTTGGCTTACGTCAACGGCAGATTAGAGCTGAGAATGCCATCACCGGAACATGAGAAGATCGAGCGTTTTATGGCGATCGCGGTAGAAATTTGGCTCGACGCGCTGAATTTGGATTGGGAACCCTACGGCTCCACCACCTTTAAACGACAGGATATCGGAGCGGGAATCGAGCCGGACGATTGTTTTTACGTGCAGAACGCGGCGCGAATGACGGGATTGCGTCGAGTCGATTTGCAAGTCGATCCGCCACCGGATTTGGCGATCGAGGTGGATATTACCTCGCCGACTCGCCTGGAGGCTTACGCACAGTTAGGCGTACCGGAGTTGTGGCGATATCGAGATGGAACGGTAGAAATTTGGCAGTGGTGCGAGGGACAATACCGACAACATACCGAAAGCTCGGTGCTGCCGGAAATGCCGGTTTTAGAAGGAATGGCGCTATTTTTGCCCCGTTTGGCCTCTGAGTCGATGAGTGGTTTGAAGCGGGAGTTTCGAGACTGGGTTCGCGATCGACTCACTTCGATTTGATACGATTCTGTCGCCATACAAGATTATTGATAACCGCTAAAACTGACGGGTTGACCGGCTCGGAACGCGCCCTGAATCGTGCGGCCGTCTTGTAAGGTCATCGTTCCCGTACCGTGGGGACGCGCCTGTCTCAACTCTCCCACGTAGCGGCGACCGTCGGGATAGTTGCAGGTTGCGTTTTCAGCGTCGAAATTACGCGTGTAGAAATAGCCTTCACACACCGTTCCCGTCGAGTGATAGAACGTCCCTTGTCCGAAGGGTTCCCCTGCAAAAAACTCCCCGACGAAGCGATTTCCGTTGGCGAACGTATAGGTTCCTTGTCCGTCCGGTTGGCTGCTGTCGAACTGTCGAGTCGTCTCGCGCGGTTCGAGAATGGGTCTTCCGGCCACGCTCAAATCGACGATGATGTTTTCCGTGACGACTTCCGTGCGAGACGTGACGCCGAATTCTCCCTCGTAGCGATCGCCGTTGGGATAAAACGCCGTACCTCGGCGAATCGCTCCGTTGCGAAACACTCCTTCATAACGAGCGTCGCTCGGCAAAATCAACCGTCCTTGTCCTTCCAAAACGCCGTTGACAAATTCCCCTTCGTAGCGAGTTCCGTCGCTTAACGTATAAATACCGCGACCGTTGGGGAGATAGTCGCTGTAAGTTCCGATATAGTTGACCCCAGGGCTGTAGTTACAGCGTCCGTAACCCGAACCCGTTTCGAGAATCGAAGCTGGGAGACACTGGGGATTGCGAACGTCCTCTTGTGCTTCAGCGGATAAGGTAAAGACGATCGCACTGAGGCCAGACAATCCCACTGCAACCGCACGAAAGATTTTCAACATGGCGACTCCTCAACTCACATTCCAACGACCTAGGCAACAGAGACCTGGAACTTAACGACTTGAAACGAGCGATCGCGCCTGGCCGAACTTGTGGCTTCCCGAAGCGCTGCGATGGGTTGCCAGTCCTGCTGTTTCACTTTCCTCAACTGGCGAAACGCCCGGTTGACCGATTTCTCGGGCGACCTCGACGCCGTTTTGTTCCAAAATCACGATCGGTTCCCCTTGCAAGCGTTCGACGCGCACGACTCGAACTCGTCCGTTGGCGATAAGATCCCCTACTCGCACGTAGCGACCGAAGGGACTGTCGGGGGTTTGGACGATAATTTGAATTTCGTTACCCAATTGCATAACTCCCGTCACTTCGACCGCTTGGGCTAAATCCGTCGAGGGCGGTGGCGGAGCCATAGGTTGCGACGGCATTTCTTCACCATCTGTCGCCCCCGTCCCGTCAGTCACCGCAGGCGGCAGGTTGCCGGGAATTCCGGTGCCATCGGCGGCTGTCGTCCCCTCCCCTTCTTCTCGAATTTGAGCGCCTGGGGGTTCTAACCGAGGCAGGCGGAAATCTTGGGGATTAATATCGGGTAGGGGTTCGATGGTTTGTGGTGTGAGGGGCGGCAGCGGCGGCCCGACGGCAACGGTTTCCCCATCGGCAGCTTCTCCGTCGGCAGCTTCCCCATCTCTGGGAGCGGGAGCGCCCGTTTCCACCTCTTGCAGTTCCTCTTCCGTGCGGACGGGTTCGACGGGTAACACGCCGAAGGGATCTTCTGCTTGTTGTCTTTGCTGCTCGATCGCCCGTTGGACTTGTCTGGCGCGTTCCTGGGGATTGGTAGACGTGGTCAAACCGCTCGGTGCGGTGGCCATGGGCTGTTGTTCTTCCACCACAGGCATCTCGAAGGGTTGAGCCTCGGGTGTTTCCCCTTCAGCAGTCGTTTCGCCGTCTACGGGGACTTCCTCTGCCGTAGGCGTTTCAGTTGCTTCTGGGGTCGCTTGTTCTTCTGGCGGCGACCCGCAACCGCCGAGAACGACAGCCAGAGTCAGGCCGAATGCCGCAAATGAGCGTTGACGCATAGCCATATTCCAAAAACCTTCTTCTACGATAGCTCGATCGATGCTACTTGTTATGTATTCTCGCGTTGAACTGACCTTATGGAACGTTGCTCCCTGATAGCGCCCGCTAAAATTAACCTGTACTTAGAGATTATCGGCGATCGCCCAGACGGATTCCACGAACTGGCCATGGTCATGCAGAGCGTGGATTTGGTCGATCGCATCGACCTGCACTCCATTTCCACCGATACGATTCGCGTTCGCTGTTCCCATCCCGGCGTTCCGAGCGATCGCAGCAACCTCGCGTATCGGGCGGCGCGACTCATGGCAGAACGGTTTCCAGAGACCTTCGCCAACCTCGGCGGTGTCGAAATCCATATCGACAAGCAGATTCCCATCGCCGCCGGACTGGCCGGAGGGTCAGCCAACGCTGCTGCCGTCCTCGTCGGTCTCAACTTACTCTGGAAGTTAGGACTCACGCAACCGGAGTTACAGGAACTGGCTGCCGAACTCGGATCGGACATACCCTTTTGTATCAGCGGAGGAACCGCTCTCGCCACTGGTCGGGGCGAAAAAATCTCGCCACTCCCCAATATGGAGGGACTCCACGTCGTCCTGGGTAAATTCCGTAACCTCGCTGTTTCGACCCCTTGGGCGTACAAAACCTTCCGCGAACGGTTCTCCCATCAGTACATCACCGACGAAGCCGAGCAAGCCGAACGTCACCGAGAAGTCCACGCCGGGCCGATGGTTTCGGCGCTTTTCAAACACGACCGCGAAAAAATCGGTCGACTGCTGTACAACGACTTAGAAAAAATCGTTCTTCCCGAATTTCCCGACGTGGCGAAGCTGCGCGAGGCGATGGCCGAACCCGAGGTTCTCGGGGCGATGATGTCGGGTTCTGGACCGACGGTGTTCGCTTTGACGGATACTGAAGAAAAAGCTTGTCGGGTTCGGGATGCGGTGAGAGCGAAAATCCCCGATGAGGAATTAGATTTGTGGGTGACGAAGTTTTTCCCCACGGGGATTAGTACAGTGGATGGGGTTTGATGGAAAGAGGGGGAGAGGGGGAGAAGGGGAGACAAGGGAGAAACTGTTACCTGTCAAGTGTCTCCACTGTTCGCGGTTCACTGCTCACTGTTGACTGTCAAAGGGGACAAGGAAGAAGATACACCTTATCTCCGCACCACCTCATCTCGTTTTTCGGGCGATCGATTGTTATCAAAAAATTTGGGTCTAAAACCCCGCCCCCTTCGACTTGGCTCAGGGCAAGCCTTCGACTTAGCTCAGGGCAAGCCTTCTAGGGCGGCTTTTGGCAATCCTGTTTTTTGTGCTAAAATATTCAGAACAATCAAGCTAAACGACAATGCTTGTTCTCGAGTTCAAAGTCAAAGGGAAGCCCCACCAATACGCAGCGATTGACGAAGCGATCCGAACCGCACAGTTCGTTCGCAACAAGGCACTGCGCTATTGG